>JBPCPS010000038.1:0-21460 GCA_050998915.1 Gemmatimonadaceae bacterium | reverse complement strand
TCGGTCAGGCACCTCCGCTGGTCGGACATCGATCTCGAAAAGAAAGTCGTCCGCTGGCGGGCAGAGAACGACAAGATCCGGTTTCTGCATACCACGCCGTTGTCAGAGAGGGCCGTCAACGCGCTGGACCGGCTCCAGAAGGCAGAGGGAGCCATCGGCGAGCACTGGATATTCCCGTCGGACACGAACCCCTCACGGCCGCTCCCATGCCACACGGCCAACAAATGGTGGAGGCGGGCGGAAGCAAAGGCGGGGATCGAGCACGTACACGGAATGGGCTTCCATTCGGCCCGCCGGAAATTCGCCTCCGAGCTGAAGGACACCAATCTCCGGGACCTCGCCTACATGGGAGGTTGGAAGAACCCGCAGACGGTCCTCCTGGTCTATCAGCAGCCCGATCTGGAGCTGCAACGGGAGGCGCTGGCTACCCGCAGGAAAATGAGCGCCACTGGCTAGCCCGGACCAACCGACACCACGAACCGACACCTGGACGGTTCAGCCCCAAAAAGAAGAAATCCCGCTGCGTTCTCTAAACGCAAACGGGATAACGCCTTCTCGAACGGATGGGGTGGGATTCGAACCCACGGTACGCTTTCACGTACACACACTTTCCAGGCGTGCGCCTTAAACCACTCGGCCACCCATCCAAGCAGATCGGCAATCAGCTATCAGGTAGCTGATCACCGAATCGCCGATTGTTGCTAAGCACTCATGACGGACAGGGAGAGATTCGAACTCTCGATACCGTTGCCGGTATGCCGGTTTTCGAGACCGGTGCCTTCAACCACTCGGCCACCTGTCCTACTGGGATCACGTAAGTTATTCAGTCGGAGCAGCTTACTCAAGCGTAAACCCCCGGTCGGTGATGTATTGCTTTTTTGGTTTCCTGTAAATACATTGGCTGAATGCCCGCATCCCCCAAATCAGGCAAGACCGCCAAGGTAGTACGAGAAGCCAAAGTCTCTCGCACGTACCGCCTCAGCCCGGCGCGGGTCGAGGAAGCGCGCCGCGCGCTCGGCGTCCCCACCGCCACCGCCGCGATCGAGGCCGCGCTCGACATGGTCACCTTTCGACGCGATCTCACCGATGGCGCGCGCGCCTTGAACGGTGTAACCGTCATACCCCCGGAAGCGCTCGACGGTTGAGATCGCGAAGCAGAAAGTTCGCGCTCGACACAAATGTCATCATCGACGGGTTGAGAGACTCAGGGATCGGGCTCGAACTCGAGAACTTTTACGACGAGTTCGCGCCCTTTCTCTACCTGAGCGCGGTCGTCGTGCACGAACTGAGAACGGGCGCGCGGACAGCGGACCTCAAGCGAATTGAGAAGCATTTCTTCGCGCCGTTCGAGCGGCGCGGACGAGTGTTCGCCCCGACCTACACGACGTGGACCCGGGCCGGTGACGTGTTGCGGGAGCTGGGCGAGCACGCCAACACCCGCGTTGTAACCAGATCGTTCGCCTGCGACGTGCTGCTGGGACTCTCGTGTCGAGAAGCCGGGGTCACGCTCGTCACCGCCAATACGCGCGACTTCGCGCGCATCGCGGATGTCTCCCCCGTTGACTTCGTAGAGCCATGGCCCGGGCCCCGTCGCTGAACGCCGCGCCCCGCAGCAAGGTGGAATCCTGGATGAACGCCGCGCCTGGCGGAGCCGCCATGAATCCCGCCGAAGTCCACGTTTGGCGATTCCCGCTGGGAGATTCCGGCCGGGCCGGCTCCGTGACGAATCTGAGCGACGACGAGCGGGCGCGCGCCGGCGAAATGAAATCGCAAGCCGTGCGGCAATCGTACGCCCACGCTCAATCCGCGCTCCGCGAAGTGCTCTCAGGTTATACCCGTACGAATCCGCGATCGATCGAGCTCATGCGTGAGCCGCGCGGGAAGCCGACCCTCGCGTCCCCGATGAACAGCCTGCAGTTCAACGTCTCACACTCGGGAGATTGGGGGCTCGTCGCTGTCGCCCGGTTCCCCGTTGGCGTGGACGTGGAACGGATCCGGACGCAGTGCGCCACGCCCGCGCTGGCGAACCGCTTTCTGACGCGGGGAGAGCGCGACCTGGTCGAAGCGCGACAGCAATCACTTGGCGAAGCCGCATTTTTTTCCATATGGTGCCGCAAGGAGGCATATCTCAAAGCGGTCGGATTCGGCCTGTCCGCCCCGTTCAGTGAAGTGGACAGCTCGGGTGAGCGCCTTCCCAACCTCGACGAGCACGGACGGCAGATTCATGGCGCGACACCCTGGGCGATCGAAGAGTTTTTCGTGGACGACCGGCACCCGGCGGCGGTAGTCGCGCGCGCGCCGCAACTCTCACTTCATTTCTTCACCTTGCGGGGGCCTGACCTTTGAAGCTGGCATCGCGTACCATCAAGCTCCTGGCGCTCGGCATGTGCACGGCATTCGTCAGCTGCGTTCCAGGCAGCAGGCCGCTGCCTCCGCCTCCACCTCCGCCTCCCGCTCAGCCGCCGCCGGTGATGGACTACTTCCCGCCTCCGATCGCGCGCGAGTTCCGCGCGGCGTGGATAGCATCGGTGAACAACATCGACTGGCCGTCACGTACCGGCCTCTCGACCGCGGAGCAGCAGGCGGAGCTGGTCGCGATACTCGACCGCTCGGTCGCGCTGAATCTCAACGCGCTGATCCTGCAGGTGCGGCCCGCGACCGACGCACTGTACGCATCCGCAATCGAGCCGTGGTCGCCGTATCTGACCGGCTCGATGGGAAAAGCACCCGAGCCGTTGTACGATCCGCTCGCGTTCGCGGTCGCTGAAGCGCACAAGCGCGGCCTCGAGCTGCATGCGTGGTTCAATCCGTTTCGCGCCAAGCACACGTCGTTCCGCGGCGAGATCTCGAGCAGCCACATATCGCGAACGCACCCCGGTCTCGTGCGCAGCTACGGCCGCTCGCTCTGGCTGGACCCAGGCGACCCCGCCGTGCATCGCCATTCGGTGGCCGTGATCCTCGACGTCGTGAATCGGTACGACGTCGACGGAGTGCACATCGACGACTACTTCTATCCGTATCAGGAGCGCGACTCGGTCACCAACGCGCTGCTCCCCTTCCCCGACGCCACCACCTACCTGATGTATGGCGGCGGAATGCCGCGCGACGATTGGCGCCGGCTCAACGTCGACCGGTTCGTCGGAGAGCTGTACTTCGCCGTGCGAGCGGCCAAACCGCACGTCAAAATCGGCGTGAGCCCATTCGGCATCTGGCGTCCCGGATACCCCCAGGGCGTCACCGGATTCGACGCGTACGCCAGCATTTACGCCGACGCGCGTAAATGGCTCAACAGCGGCTGGCTCGACTACTTCTCGCCGCAGCTGTACTGGCGCTCCGATTCGCCCGGACAGAATTACGCGTCGCTGCTCTCGTGGTGGGTCGGCGAAAACACGCACGGGCGGCACATCTGGGTCGGCAATTTCACCAGCCGCACGGACACAGTGGTGGGGCCGCAGAGCTGGCGCGCCGCGGAGCTGCTGCACCAGATCGAATTGACCCGCGCTCAGCCGGGCGCCGGCGGCAACGTGCATTTCAGCATGCGGGCGCTGATGCGAAATCGGGATTCCGTCGCCGACCTGCTCGCCGCCGGTCCGTACACGCAGCCGGCGCTGGTGCCGGCGTCTCCCTGGCTCGATGCTCTTCCGCCGGCGATGCCATGGCTCTTCGTCTCCGCGGACAGCGCCTCGCGCGATCCCATGGCGCACATGCGCCCGGGTGACGCCGAGCTTCCCTGGCTCTGGCGCGTCTCTACACGCTACGGGTCGGAGTGGCGCACGGTGATCGTGCCTGGCTCGACGCTCTTCTTCCGGCTGACGCATCCCGCAGGCGGCATGGCTCCGTCAGAGGTCTGGCTGACGGCAGTCGACCGCACTGGCAATGAAAGCCTGCCGTCGGCGTGCCCGGTGCACGACTCCGCTCACGCGTGTGTTGTTGGAAAGCTGGCAGAGGATGGTTCGCCGCGCGACTGAACCGCGTCGAGCGCGCGGCGTACCTCCCGCGCAAGCGTCTCCGGTGAAAACGGCTTCTCGATGAATCCCGCGTTCAGCTGTTGCAACCCCTCATGCACCATCGCGGTCTCGGCGTAGCCGGACATGAACAGAACCCTGAGCGTGGGGTGCCATCGTACCAATTGCCGCGCGAGCGCTGGTCCGCTCATGCCGGGCATCAAAATATCCGTGAGCAGCAAATGCACGGGCACGCTCGCATCCTCCGCGATCCGGGCGGCTTCCTCTCCGCTGCGCGCCTCGAGTACGGAATATCCGTAGTAGCGCAGTATCCGCATGACGACAGGCCGGAGCGCGTCCGAGTCGTCCACGACGAGGACAGTTTCGGTTCCATGCATCTCCTCAACAGCGATGACCGGCTCCGCGGGCGGCAAGGAGGACTCTTCCGTGGCCGGAAAATAGATCTTGAATACGGTGCCCATGGCGGGCTCGCTGTACACCCAGATGTGCCCGCCGCTCTGCCGAACGATTCCGTAGACCATCGAGAGGCCAAGTCCCGTCCCGAGGCCCGGTGCTTTAGTCGAAAAGAACGGCTCGAAGATTTTCGCCCTGGTCTCGGCATCCATCCCCATGCCTGTATCGCGAATGCACAGAGCGACGTGCGGGCCGCTCCGTACACCAGCGTGCGTGCGGGAGTGTTCGTCGTCCAGGACGACGTTCTCCGTTTCGAGCGTCAACACGCCGCCGTCCGGCATGGCATCCCGCGCGTTGACAGCGAGATTCATGACTACCTGGTCGAGCTGCCCGGGGTCGGCCTTTACCAGATGCAGATCGGGATCGAGCTTCGTCCTGATCTCGATCCGGGCGCCCAGCAGCCGCCGCAACATTTGTTCGAGCTGAGTGACTCTGTCGTTGACGTTGACGATCTTCGGCTGGAGTACCTGCTTGCGGCTGAATGCCAGAAGCTGACGCGTGAGCGATGCGGCACTTTCCGCGGCAGTCTGAATCTCCTTGACGTCCGCCGTCTTCGGATCGTCGGGGCCCAAGTCGATGCGAAGGAGTTCACAGTAGCCAGTGATCACCGAAATGATGTTGTTGAAGTCGTGAGCCAGACCGCCGGCGAGCTGACCCACCGCCTCCATCTTCTGTGCCTGAATCAATTGCCCTTCGCTGCGGAGCAAGGCCGCTTCGTCTTCCTTTGCCCGAGTGACATCGCGCCCGACGAAGAGCACACCGACGATTTCACCCTCGTCCAGGACGCCCTTGCAAGTGCACTCCAGCCAGCGAGGCGAGCCGTCGGGGCCGTCCACCTGGATCACGAATTGACGCGTCGCACCCTCGCGCGCGGCGCGGAAATGCTCCAGCCCGATGGCCGCCTCTTCACCCGCCAGGAGATGCCGCAGCGGCTGCCCTACCAAGTCGGCGGCGCGCGCGCCGGCCAGGCGATAGGCGGCGGCGTTGGCGGCCGTGACCGTGCCGCGGAGGTTGGTGCTCACTATCACGTCGGGAACGGTTTCGAACAGCCCGCGGTACCGCTCCTGCGCGCGGCGCATGATGGAGACAAAGGTGAGCTGGACCACGGCCAATCCCGCGAGGGCGATGCCGCCAAGTCCCGCCACGGTCAGCGCGAGCCTGTAGTTGCCCGCGAGTGGCGGCACTCCCAGGAAAAAAACTCCCTCAGCCCGGAATGTCTCAGCGGCGATCAACGCGAAAAACGCGAAAATCGTGTACCCGGCGACCGCGATCGCCAGGCGCTTCGGAAGCGACGCGAAGGCGAAAGTCAGAATGAACCCGTGCACCGTCCCGCCCAGCCACCAGCCGCCCCCCAGGATCGTGAGTATGCCGGTCAGGTAGGTGACGTCGGCACAAAAGCTGAAGAGCTGGATCCGGTCAGCCGCGCGTTTGGTGTGCGCGCGTCGCAGGAGCATGAGGTATAAGACCGCTGCCGCCGCCCACGAGCCAAACAACAGGAACGCGTCGCGCGAGACCGGGACGCCAACCACGCTGAGCACGAGGAAAGCCGTCGCATAGCTGACCAGCATGGCGAGGCGACGCACGTTCGTTGTGGTCGCGCGTGCGACCGCTAGCGGCTTCGAGCTCAGGGAATCGATTCGTGCTTCCTCGTAAGCCGGTGACGGGCCGGTAGTTACCGCACGGCTCCCAAAATACGACCGGCGCAAGAAGCATGCGAGCCATGTTTTTCTAGCCCCGTTGGCGCGGCTGCTCAAGGAACGGCTGTCTTCGGCGGTAACCCCGATCATTTTCCTCACGGCGAGCAGTACCGACCCGCGCGGCCAGTTCTCCGGCTACGACGCAGGAGCGGTGGATTACATCGCCAAGCCGTTCGACCCGGAAGCGGAATGCTACATCCGCCGCTCCGCGAAAAATTGTCTGAGGAGGTCGGCTGCCTCGGCAGCTAGCATTCCGCCGCTGACCTCGGGTCGATGGTTGAGGCGGGGATGTCTGAGCAGGTCGCCGACCGAACCCGCCATCCCCGCCTTGTCGTCCCAAGCCCCGAACACGACCCGTTTGACCCGCGACAGGACGATCGCTCCGGCGCACATGGCACAAGGCTCGAGCGTTACGTACAGCGTGCAGCCTTCGAGCCGCCACGTTCCGAGCGCGGCTGCAGCCTGCCGGATGGCGAGCAGCTCCGCATGCGCTGTGGGATCCTGGTCGCGGACGGTTCGATTCGCGGCGCGGGCGATGATCGCGCTCCCGTGGACGATCAGCGCGCCGACGGGAACGTCGCCGTTGGCGGCGGCCTCGCGCGCATGATCGAGCGCGGAACGCATGTACGCGGTTTCTTCGGTTGACATCTCGTTATTTGCGATTCGGACTGGGCGCGGTAATCACGGCGTCAAAGGGCGGGACCCGCCTGCTCAGGCAGGCTTGGTCCCGCTCTCGAACGCGATCTTGCCGCCGTCTCCTGCGGTCGCGACGATGTGATCGCCGGGGGCGAACCTGCCCTCGAGCACCGCCATCGCCAGCGGATCCTGCAGCATCCGCTGGATGGAGCGCTTGAGCGGCCGCGCGCCGTACGCGGGATCGAACCCCTCCGACGCGACCAGCTTCTTGGCTTCGGGCGTGAGCTCGAGCGTGAGCTTTCTGTCGGTGAGCAGGCTGTGCAGCCGGTCGAGCTGCAGGTCTATGATGCTGGCCAACTCTTTTTCGCCAAGCGGGCGGAAGACGATCACGTCGTCCACGCGGTTGAGAAACTCCGGCCGGAAATGCTGCCGCAGCGCGTTCATCACCTGCGTCTCGGTCTCGGCCCAGTCCGCGCCGGAGCGCTCGAGGATGTAATGGCTGCCGATGTTCGACGTCATGACGATGACCGTGTTGCGGAAATCGACCGTGCGCCCCTGTGAATCGGTGAGCCGCCCGTCGTCGAGGATCTGCAGCAGGATGTTGAACACGTCCTGGTGGGCTTTCTCAATCTCATCGAACAGAATGACCGAGTACGGGCGACGCCTAACGGCCTCCGTCAGTTGACCCCCTTCCTCGAAGCCAACGTAGCCGGGAGGAGCGCCGATCAGGCGGGCCACGGCGTGCTTCTCCATGTACTCCGACATGTCGATGCGCACCATCGCGTGCTCGTCGTCGAACAGGAAATCCGCGAGAGCGCGCGCCGTCTCCGTCTTCCCCACCCCCGTCGGACCCAGAAAAATGAAAGAGCCGATCGGGCGATTCGGGTCCTGCAGCCCGGCGCGCGAGCGGCGCACCGCGTTCGACACGGCGGCGACGGCTTCCGGCTGACCGATGACGCGCTTGCTCAGCTCCGCTTCGAGCTTGGTCAAGCGCTCGCGCTCGCTCTCCATCATCCGCGACACGGGAATTCCCGTCCAGCGCGCCACGATCTCGGCGACGTCGTCGGCGTCCACTTCTTCCTTGAGGAACTGCCGCTTGCCGCCCTGCTTGCTGGCGAGCTGCGACTCGACCTGTTTGAGCTCGGCCTCCAGCTGCGGGATCGTGCCGTACGTGATCTCCGCCGCCTTGCCCAGATCGCCTGCGCGCGTCGCCTGGTCAGCCAGGTTTCGGCTCTCCTCGATCTGCTGCTTTATGCGGCCCACGGCGCCCAGCGATTCCTTCTCCGCCTGCCACTGCGTTTTCATCCCGCCTGACCTCTCGCGCAGCTCCGACAGCTCCCGCTCGAGCGCCTCGCGCCGCTCCTTCGACGCGGCATCCTTCTCCTTTTTCAGCGCCTCGCGCTCAATTTCCAGCTGCACGATGCGCCGCTCCACCTCGTCGATCTCCTGCGGCAAGGAGTCGATCTCGATGCGGAGTCGCGACGCCGCTTCGTCGATGAGATCGATGGCCTTGTCGGGGAGAAAGCGGTCGCCGATGTAACGGTTGGACAAGGTCGCAGCCGCGACCACCGCGCCGTCCGTGATGCGCACTCCGTGGTGCACCTCGTACCGCTCCTGCAGTCCGCGCAGGATCGCGACCGTGCTCTCGACGCTCGGCTCCCCCACGTACACCGGCTGGAAGCGGCGCTCGAGCGCGGGATCCTTCTCGACATTCTTGCGATACTCGTCCAGCGTTGTCGCGCCCACGACACGTAGCTCGCCACGCGAGAGCATCGGCTTGAGCATGTTGCCCGCGTCCATGGATCCTTCCGCTTTCCCGGCGCCGACGATGGTGTGCATCTCGTCGATGAACACGACGAACTTGCCCTCGCCCTCGGTGATCTCCTTGAGCACCGCCTTGAGCCGCTCCTCGAACTCGCCGCGGAACTTGGCTCCCGCGATCAGCGCGCCCATGTCGAGGGAAACGAGGCGCTTGTTCTTGAGACCGTCGGGGACGTCGCCGTTCACCATGCGCTGGGCCAGCCCTTCCGCGATGGCAGTCTTGCCGACGCCGGGCTCGCCGATGAGCACAGGATTGTTCTTCGTGCGGCGTGATAATACCTGAATGACGCGGCGGATCTCCTCGTCGCGGCCGATGACGGGATCGAGCCGTCCTTTGCGCGCGTCCTCGGTGAGATCGCGCGTGTAGCGCTGCAGCGCCTGGTACTGGTTCTCCGGCGTCTGGTCGCTGACCCGGTGTGAGCCGCGAACTGCTTCGAGCGCTTCGAGCAGCTTGGCGAGCGTCGCGCCCACGCCTTTGAGCAGCGTCTTGCTCTCCGTGCCGGGCGTGTCGGCCAGCGCCAGCAATAGGTGCTCGGTCGAGACGTACTCGTCGCCGAGATTCTTAGCCTGCTTCTCGGCGCGGTCGAATACCTGGTTGAGCTCACGCGAGAGCGTGGGCTGAGCGTCGGACTGCTTCGGATACCGCGCGGATTCGCGCTCCGTCTGCTCGCGCACGGCAGCGACGGAGGCGCCGATCTTCTGGAGCATCGGGACGACGATACCCTCGTCCTGATCCAGCAGCGCGAGCAGGAGATGGAGATCGTACACGAGCGGATTGCCCACCCGCCGCGCCCGGTCAAGCGCGTCGTTGAACGCCTCGGCGGCCTTTACCGTAAGTCTGTCAGGACTGATCATCGCCCAAAGCTACGTGCAAGCCAGGCGCCTGTCCGGTGCGCCTCCGGGGCGTGCTCTCCCGCCGTGCTGGCAGCGGACCTGCCGAGCCGACGCAGCGGGTCCGACCCCATGCGACCTACTCCGGAAAGAATATCTCGGCAATACTGAGCGAGAAAATTTCCGCGAGCTTGAACGCGAGAGGAAGGCTTGGGTCGTACTTCCCCGATTCTATGGCGTTGATCGTCTGGCGCGATACGGCGACGGCGGACGCCAGATCCTGCTGTGTCCAGTTTCGCTCGGCGCGAAGCGCGCGAAGCCGGTTGTTCACCGGTATCTCCAGTACGAGTAGAAGAGCGCGGGAACCCACAGCAGCATCATGAGCGGCCACAACCGGCCGACGTCCATCCACATGGCGAAACCGGCCTTCTGGAGATACTCGAACGTCATCCCCAGGATCATCGCCGCGGGCCAGGCGATAGCGAGCGATTCGAGAAAGATCTTCCTCTGAAACTCGTCCGCCTGCCGTACCAGCCGGACGTACAGCGCCAGCATGATCAGCGAGAACGGGAGTGGAAGAAGAGCGAGCGCGAGTCGGCCGCCGGAGTGCATCGGCTGCTGCTCGAGCAGGTGGCTCGAAGCGAAAACCGCCAGAATCGTCAGAGCTCCAAGAGCGAGGATCAGTTGCTGGTTTCTTGCCTTGGCTGTGTCGGGCATCGTTGAGACCTCGGGTATGGGTGCAGGGCTATATGTAAAGTCCCCTTTACCTAATGTCAAGTAATCTTTACACGCCGAACAAGAAAAAAGGGGGCCGCGCTCTCGCGCAGCCCCCGGTTTTCCCCAATCAGTCCTACTTCTTGAACATCTTCTTCACGTAGGGCCGGCCATCTACCTCCAGCCGATACAGGTAGACCCCTCTCGGGATCTGCTCCTCGCGGTTCAGGAAGTTACCGTTCCAGTAGCCCACGAACTGACTACACGTCAGTAAAACGTTGTCCAGCGGCTCACCGCCAGGCCCAGCGACACCGGCCTCCAGCGTAGGGATCGCCACCAGCTGCGACAGAAGATTGTAAACCCGCAGCGAAACCCTGTACTGCCTGCCTGGATCCGAGCACGTCGGGTAATCGCCGATCGTGAACGGGATCCTCGTGTCGAGAGCAAACGGATTCGGATAATTCTGCCCCAATCCGGTCGCGGTACCACGCGAGCCATCGGATTGGGGTAAGAAACCTTGCGCCGCGGACTCACGAGGCATCGCACTGAGGGCGAGCACTATCAGAAGTGCCCACCATCGTCGCTTCATGCCTACTCCGTGCTGACTATGAAAGGTTCGGTACGCGTACTCCCACTTAAGTGAACGGATGACCAACTGTTGCCGCGAACTTAGGCGCTGTGCCAAGACGTGTCAACGATCCTAACTTCTTACGGACGACCGACCTGCCTGTTTCGTAATACCCTGCCCGCCCCCTTTCTTTCCGTCACCCTGGTCCGGTCACAGAACTCCAGAAACGGGATCAGGTATTTCCTCGACGTACCGATCGCCGCCTTCACGTCCGCGGGCGAATACTCCCGGTCCTCCGCCATCGCCGTAGCCAGTCGCCCGACCATGCGATCAACGACCTCCGGGCAGTAGTAGAATTCACCGGAGATACGGATCAGACGGCCTTCCCGCTCCAGAAACCGGAGCACCGGAACGGCGTCCTCACCATGTCTCGCGACGACCTCCGCCAACCCCGGCGGCTCTTCGGCTGAAGAGCAAAAAGCATGCACCATCCGTTCAGCGAGAGCCGACTGGTCTCGCGACAGTCGCGGCTTCCAGCCGGCGGTGCGAATGATGGCGCCGTCGACCTCCAAAACTCCTTGCTCGACCAGGATCCGAATCGCTTCGCTGACCAGCTCGTCACCGGCGCGCACCGATCCTCGCAGCTCGTCCAATTGGACACCGGATTCGGTCGAGGCGTTTGCTTGTCCCTGCTCGACCAGGGCGGGAAGCCGCTCGGTCAAGGCGGCGATGAGGCTGCGCGGGTACACGTTACGGTCGGTGAAGAAGAATCTCGCGTCGGACGTGAGCGCGTCGACCTCTCGGGGCGATCGACCCAGTCGCACCGGCAGGCTTTTTCGGTCGACTCCCTTCTCTGCCGCATGCCCGCACAACGCTGCCAGGCGCTCCGCGGCGCTCGCCGCGAACGCACCGGCCGGCCTGGGGCGGCGGTCCGTCGGCAGCGGATCCGTGACGACGCCCCCCGCGACCACCTCGAGTGGCGAGCCCGCGCGCAGGACAAAACGGTCGCCCGCGCGCGCGATGACCGGCTGGCCCAGGCGGACGCGCGCAGGAATGTTGAGTCGTCCCGTATCCGGTGCAAACAGTCTCACGCGAGCACCGATGTCCGCGGCTCCCAGGTGGAGCCGGACCCGCGTTCGCGGGGTCATCGCGACCGTAGAGTCCGACAGCGTGAGCTCGGCGAGCATGACCGAGCTTTCGCTCCACCCATCGCCGGCCACCAGCACCGCTCCACGGCCCGCTTGCTCCACCGTCACGCCGGACAGCGCCACCGCCGCGCGCGTGGAAGCGCGAACGCTCTCCACCACGGCGCCGTGCGTCTGCAGCTCCCGAACCCGCACCGGCAGCGCTCCGGGGAACACCGTCGCTGCGCCTTTCCGCAGTGCGCCGCTCCACACCGTGCCCGTGACCACGGTCCCGGTTCCATGCACGGAGAACGCCCGATCGATCGGCATGCGAAACAGGTCCTCGGTCTCCCTCGCCGTGACCGAGGATGCGGCGTCACGAATGGCCGAGCGGAGCTGATCGATGCCGTCGCCGGTGACCGCAGAGACGGGAACGACCGGAGCGCCTGCGAGCCCCGAGCCGGCGAGCAAGGGCGCGAGATCGCCGATAACCAGCTCCAGCCACTCGCGATCCACGAGGTCGGTCTTGGTGAGTGCGACGACGCCCGCGCGGACGCCGAGCATTGTCAGGATGGTGAGATGCTCCCGCGTCTGCGGCATGACGCCCTCGTCGGCGGCAACGACGAGCAGCGCGAGATCTATCCCCGTAGCGCCTGCCAGCATGGTGCGCACGAACGCTTCATGTCCCGGTACGTCGATCACGCCGATCGTACCCGCGCCGTCGAGCACCAGCGGCGCGAAGCCGAGGTCGATGGTGATGCCACGTCGCTTCTCCTCCGGCAGGCGATCGGTATCGACGCCCGTCAGCGCGCGGACCAGCGCGGTCTTGCCGTGGTCGATGTGGCCGGCGGTGCCGAGGATCATCGGTGACTAGTGAGTCGGTGCAAGTTCGCCTGGTTCACCAACCGCATCAGGCATATTTCTCGGCCAGCTTTCGCACAGTCGTGATATTACGAAACGTGGCCGGCCCGCGGAGCACGCGGTCCATCTTTGAACCGGTGATCTGCAGGATGGCGCGGCGCTCGCGCGCGTGCCAGTAGATCTCGCGGCCGCGTACGTGAAAATCGTGCACGTCGTCGCGAAAGGCCATCAAGCCAGCGTGGGCTTCGGCCTCCAATGGCGACTTCAGGAATCCGACCTGCAGCATCGCGCTCGGCGGCACCACGCCGAGACCGCGAAAGGGTTTGTGCGCCGCGACAGCCGCGATTTCGGCGGGTGTCCTGAGAAAGGTCGGGACCATGTAGCCGAGCTCGCGCTCCAGGCGCTCCAGGCGCTCCTCGATTCGCCGCTCGATCGACACGGCGCTCCCCGCCGCGTCGAAGATTGCGTTGCCGCTGGCAATGAACGTTTCGACGTTGCGCATGCCGAGCGCGCCAAGCAGCGCGCGGAGCTGCTCCATTCGAACGGTGTGGCCGCCGACGTTGATCGCGCGCAGAAACGCTATGTAGCGCATGGGATCGGGGCCCGTTCAGGCGGTCGCAGCCCCATGACCATGGCTGGTCACGAGCAACTCCTGCTCCCACATCCCGTAGGCGACCAGCCTCTTCCCTTCGCTCAAGTGCTGATCGAGAAATTCACGGAGCAGGCGCTGATGCGCGCGCCCCTCGGCTGCCGAAGAGAGCCGGACTGCCGAGCCCGATAGCCATTCCGCGAGGGCCTTTCTGGCGTCGGGCGGGATGGGACGCGCGCCGGGAACCAGCCGCGCGCAGCGATCGCACAGCGCGCCGCCGGCCACGTGCGAGAACGGAGTGCGCGCCTCGTGGGCCAACTCCGTGTGACAGTTGGCGCATACTTCCAGCGCCGGCGCGAAGCCGAGCTCGCCGACAATGTGCCACGCGGCGCCGAGCGTGCGAGACACGGTCTCGTCCGCACCCGCGGTGCCGATCGTGTCGAGTCCCGCTACGAATGCGTCGAATAGTCCCGGCTGCGGCTCGTCGCTGCTGAAGCGGAGCGCCAGCTCGGCGAGCACGCACGCCCCGGTAAAGCGTGAGATGTCCGCGATCAGCTCCGGGCGTGAGCGGGTGGCATCGAACGCCGTGAGCGTATTGAGGTCGCGGCCGGGACGCGTGGAATACTCGGCGATACCCTGTGCGAACACGTCGAGCGAAGTTCCGAACCGCTTGCGGCTGCTGCGCGCGCCACGCGCCAGAACGGATTGTATCCCCGTATCGCGCGTGATCACCCGGAGAATCCGCGAACTCTCCAGGTAGTCGAATGCGTGCAGCACGACCGCCTCAGTCACTACGAGCGTCATGCGGAGAAGCTACTGCGTGCTGGGTGCTGCGTGCTGCGCGCGATTAGCCGATCTCCATCCACGGTCTCTCGGCGTGCGTCCACGGGACGAGTTCCGGATGAAATAGGTGCCCCAGGAGCTCGACCCCTTCGGCCACGCGCGGTCCCGGCCTGGCGTAATACCCGTTGGCGTCCACGGCGTACATCCGGGCGCCTCGCACGCGAGGCAGGCTTCGCGCAAGCTCGGCTGCTCCCGGCAAGCGATACCCACAGGGGGACACCACAATCACTTCAGGCGCGGCAACTTCGACGTCTTCCCAGGTCACGCGGACCGAGTCCTCTCCCGGCCGCCCGAGCGGGTCGTCGCCGCCGGCGAGCGCGACCATCTCCGGCACCCAGTGGCCACCGCAAAACGGCGGATCGGTCCACTCGAGAAAAACGACTCGTCGCGGCCGCGCGCGCGTCACGGCCGCCTTTACTCGCGCCAGGCGCGCGCGCGTGGAATCGACCAGCGCTTCCGCGGCATCCGGCCGCCCGATGGCGACACCTGCCTCTCTTATGTTGTGCTCGATCCCGGCGATGTCGCCGGGGGTGAGGAAGAGAATGTCGGGACGATTCGGGAAGTCGCGGACCGCGCGGCTGAGCTCGTTGCCCGACGGAGCGCAGACGCGACAGAGATTCTGCGTCAGGATCACGTCGGGTCGAAGCTCGCGCAGCAACGCCTCGTCGATCAGATACATCGAGCCGCCGCTCTCCATCCTGTCGGCGACGGCCGAGTCGATCGCTCCCGGCGACGCCCCGGCGAGATCGAGCGCGGGACGACTCACTACGGGAAGGGCTACGGCTGCCGCAGGATAATCGCACTCGTGCGAGCGGCCCACGAGCTCGGCTCCCGCGCCGAGCGCATGCACGATCTCCGTGCCCGCGGGCAGGAAGGAAACGATGCGCAACGCTACGGCGACAGCGCGGCATCGATCCTTCCGCCCAGAAGAATCCGCCGCCCCGGCGCGTCGAAGTTGAACACTTCCTGGTAGCGCTCGTCCAGGGCGTTGTCGACGCGGGCGGAAAGCGACAATAGCGGCCGTCCATCTCTCACCAGGATCGGCAGGCTCCCGGCCAGATCCATCGTGGTGAAGGACGGCAGCATGATGCGCGGTGACGGGAATGTCCTGAAGTCGAAGTCGGGGCGCTTGCCGACGTAGCGGCCGGTCAGCGAGAGCGTCGCACCGGACGCCGCAGCGAAGCTCGCGCCGGCGGTGCCGGAGCGGCGTGGACGCCGCAGCAACTCGTCGCCGACCTGCGCGCTCCCCTGGTACGAGTCCGAGAGATCGCGCACGACCGCGCGCAACACGGTGTACGATGCGTGGGCCGACAGCCCGCGCCAGCGAGTGGTCCCGGCCTCCAGCTCATACCCACGCGAGCCGGCGGCGGTCAGGTTGGCGTACGTCCCCACGTAATCGGGGGCGCTCCCCGGTACGTACTCGATCAACTGACTGAAACGCTGATCGAAATACGTCGCGCTCGCCGTCATGATTCCATTCAGGACGCTCTGCTCGACCGAGGCTTCCACGCTTCTCGCACGCTCGGGATCGAGATCGGGGTTGCCGATCGTGAAGTCGGTATCGAACAGATAGAAGAAGGCCGGGGCATTGAAGGAGGTGCTCACCGAGCCATGAACCCTGAGACCGTGAGCCACTCGCAACGCCGACCCGACCCGGTACGTCAGCGCCCGCGAGAAGTCCGACGGATCATCCACCCGGCCGCTTGCAATCCCGGTCCACCGTCCGCTCGAGGCGTGATATTCGGCGTACACCGCCCGGGTGGTCCGTGCGCCCGTGAATCTCGAATACGGAGTCAGCTCTCCATCCGCGGGACCGGCGGCGCTCCTGCTTCGCTCGCGCTCACGCTGGTACTCCGCGCCGGCTGTCAGCCGGCCTGCCGGCGCGGAGAGCGACAAACGGCCCTCGCCGCGGTACCGGATATTGCGCGAGGTGTATCGGTCGCGGGTGTCGCCCCCGGTCGCCGTCGTCACGTCGTCGGTGAAGTCGGTAGCGTCGTTCAGGCCGCCGAGCACCCGAAGCTCCGCTCCGCGGCCGAGCCGGCGCGCGCCATTCAGCGACAGGGTGAGGCGTCGTTGATCCCGAAAGGAGTTGCTGTCGACGACGTTGCCGACGTAGTCCGTCGGGTAATGCGCCACGGCGTGCGTCGCACGGGCGGAGAGCGAGACTTCCGTAGTCTCGTTGCGCAGGAGGCCGAGCGAAGCGCTCGCGGTCTCGTTCAGGTACTCGTTGTTGAACGGAAGAATGCCGTCAGTGCCGTTACGAGCGCCGTGCACGGTGAACGCGCTCCCGCGGGCGGCGCCGCCGACGCCGGCTTCGGCCTCGACGGTCCCGTGACTCCCGCCGCGCAGATCCGTCGACAGGCGCAGCGGGCCGCTCCCCTGCCTGGTGAATATCTGCACGACGCCAGAAACCGCGTCGGCGCCGTGCACCACACTGGACGACCCCCGCACAATCTCGATCCGCTCGACGTTCGCAGTGCTCAGATGCGCCGCGTCGAACAATCCGCCGACCGCGTTCACAGCCACCCCGTCCACGAGAAACTTCGTGTACCGGCTCTCGCCGCCGCGGACGAACACCGATGCCAGCGCCCCGTACGATCCGGTAGCCGCAACCGCCACGCCCGGCACTCCACGCAGCGCCTCGGCGACTGACGTGACCCCGCGGGCGCGCAACTCGGCGCCGGTGATCACCGTGACCGACTGCGTCAGCGCCGAGGACGGGACCGGCGCCTTGGTAGCCGATATCACCACGCCCGCGAGGACGACGGTGTCCTGTTGCTGGGCCGTCAGCGGAATTCCGGCGAACTGCGCAAGTATTACGGCGATTGTGAACGAGCGAGCTTTCATCGAAGTATGGGTGGCAGGGTTCGTTTCGGTTACCAACAGCCAATAGCCAACAGCCAATAGCCAACAGCCAATAGCTTCATCATCTCTTTCTCAGCGGCAGCAGCATCGGAGCGCCCGACCCCGGGTCCCGCGATATCACGACCGGCCAGTCGTACACGGCTTCCAGCGTCGCCGCGTCCATCACGTCCGCGGGGGCGCCGTCGGCCATCACCTTCCCGCTCGAGAGCAGCACCATCCGCGACGCAAACCGCGCGACGAGATTCAGCTGATGGCTGACCATCAGGACGGCCATGCCGCCCGCCGCAAGAGAGTGCGTCAGCTCCAGCAGCGACATTTCGTGGGCGATGTCGAGGAACGTGGTCGGCTCGTCCAGCACCAGCATCCCGGCTTCCTGAGCCAGCGCGCGTGCTACACGGACGCGCTGCCATTCCCCGCCCGATAGCTCGTCCGTGCGCCGCTCGAGCAGCGCGCCAACCTCGGCGCGCTCGATCGCCCGGTCGATCGCAGCCGCGTCGCCCGGTGACCCGGTGAGGCCGCGGCTGTACGGGTAGCGCCCCAACGCGACGTACTCGCGGACCTCCAGCGGAAACACCGCCTCCTCCCGCTGTGGCACCACCGCCACGCGGCGTGCGAACTCCAGCTGCTTGAGCGACGCGCGATCGCTCCCGTCGATGGTGATGCGCCCGGACTCGAGCGGCTCGCGGCCGAGCAGTGCGCGAACCAGGGTGCTCTTGCCGCTCCCGTTCGGGCCCACGAGCGCGGTTATCTCTCCGTTCGCGGAAGCGAACGACGCCCGGTCGACGGCGGGCCCGGCCGCCGCGCGGTAGCGAACCGTGACGTCCTCGAACGTGATCACCGCATCCGTCCGAGCCGGAACAGAAAGAACGGAACGCCGATGAGCGCCGTCACCGCTCCGAGCGGAAGCTCCGCGGGCGGCAGCGCGGTGCGGGCCACGACATCCGCCGCGATCACGAGCGTCGCACCGACGAGCGCGGACCCCGTGATGAGGGGTACATGGCGCCGCACGCCGAACGCGCGCACGATGTGCGGCACGATCAGCCCGACGAAGCCGATCAGTCCGGCAGCTGCCACCGTCGCTCCCGCCAGCAGCGCGCTCACCAGGAACACGCGCCGCGTCGCAAGCTCCACGTTCGAGCCGAGCGCGGCTGCTGCCTCTTCGCCAAGCGCCAGCACGTCGATCTCCGGGGCGAAGCGGAGGAGCGCGAGCCCGGCGACGCCGAGGTACAGTCCCAGCCAGAGCGCGCCGGTCCACGACGCATTGGCGACGGAGCCCATCATCCACCAGAGCGACCCGCGGAGCGTGTCCGAGGTCGAGTTTGCCAGCGCGACCATGATCACGGCGTTGGCGAATGCTCCGATGATCACGCCGGCCATGAGCAGCGTGCGCGGATCGCCGCGCGCCGAGCGCCCCGCCGCGCGTGCGACGAGCAGTGCGGCGGCAACCGCGGCAACCGCGCCCGCGAAGGCCGGGATGGCGAGCGTTCCTGAATGCTGGAGCCCCAAGCCGAACGCCAGAACAGCGCCCACCGCGGCGCCGCCGGAAACGCCGAGCAGGTACGGCTCCGCGAGTGAGTTGCGCAGCACTCCCTGCAGTGCCGCTCCGCTCATAGCCAGCGCGGCTCCGACCATGGCGGCGAGGACGACGCGCGGCGCCCGCAGCGCGTGCACGATCGTGGTTGTGGTCTCGTCGCCACCACCGGTAATCGCGGCGACGATCTCGGAAAGCGGGATCATGCTGACTCCGAATACGAGCCCCGCAACGGATACGACCAGCAGCAGGGCGACCGCGGCCACCCAGTGCCACGCGCGCGGAGCGATCACAGGCCGATGCCCGGATGCAGCTGGCGCGCGAGCGATACGGCCGCCTCGCCGAGCCGTACCGAGGGCTTCGCGACGAGCGCGGTGTCGGCGACGATGATGCGACCCGCGCTGATGGCGGCCAGCGCGCGCCAGCGCGCGTCACGCCGGAGGGTTCGCGTTCCGTCCGGGCCGGCGATGACGACGTCGGGATTGCGGCGAACCACGTCCTCCAGCGTCACGGCTGGCGACGGCTTGGCGATGTGGTCGTAGAGATTGCGCGCGCCGGCGATCTCCAGCAGCTCCGACATGTAGCTGCCGCGCCCGACCGTGATGAGCGGCGAGTCCCAGATGTACCAGAAGGCGGACGGCCGCTCCATCCCCGCGGTCGCCGCACGGACCCGGTCCAGCGTCGCCCGCACGGAATCGGCGACAGTCGCCGCGCGCGCGGAGTCTCCGGTCACGGTGCCGAGCAGGCGGAGCGTGCGCGCCAGATCGCCGATGCTGTCGTTCTTCACCGCCAGCGTGATGACGCCGAGCGAGCGGAGGCGATCCGCCGCGGATCGATTGTCCGCGCTCGCGTACAGGATCACGAGGTCGGGCTTCGCCGCGAGCACGACTTCCAGATTCGGGCGGAGCCCAGGTCCCATGTCGGGAATGAGACGCGCTGAATCCGGGTACGAATCCCAGGTCGTCCGTCCGATCACCCTGTTGCCGGCTCCGATGGCGAACAGCATCTCGGTCGTGGCCGGGTTGAGCGAGACGATGCGGTGCGCAACGCCGGGAACGACAGCATGTCCGAAGTCATCGCGGACCGTGAGGGCGGGCTCCGGGACCTCACGCTCGCACGCGGCGACGATACCGATCGCCACGCACCAAAAAACGAGCTTCCCCGCCGGAAGGATCCGGGAGAACGCCCGCACGAATGATTTACCACGGCTGAATGACGCCACCGTCCCTCCCGCGAGGGTGTATCGGAGTGGCGCGGACGACGAGTCGTCTCCTGGCTCCGGGCAGCTACGCTCACCTTCCCGGCCGCGAGGCCAGTGGTACCACGAGCGCGCGTTGAACTCCCGTTACAGTGGCGGGGCCGCGCCGGTCTTGCACCGGCTTCCGTGGCTCCCGTCCGCGTACTAAAAACGGTTTTTGGATTCTGGTTCCTGGTTCGCGCGGCGAGACGCAGCTGAGCCGCTCTCACCAAAAACCACAAACCAAAATCCGTGTTGTAGCCTACTTCCTCCGGTATGCCCGCGCAAGCGCGATCATCATCAGCGAGCCGACCGCTACTGTAAAGAGAACCAGATAAGTGGGGCTCCACGTGCGCTGTGGCGGCGGGATGTCGATCACCGCCACGGCGTTGAGCGGGACCTCTTGCGCGAGGAACCGGCGGAACGTCCTCCCCTCGACGGTCGCAGCGGGTTGTTCTTCGAGCCCGGCACCGCTCACCGTGCCGCGCGGCTCCTCGATGAGCACCTCGTACACGTCGATCGGCGCTTCGGCCGGGACCGAGAGCGGAAAGTCTCCGGCCGGCAGCGCGTAGCTGTACGCGAGCTGCTTGACACCCGGTG
The DNA here is from genome assembly GCA_050998915.1 of Gemmatimonadaceae bacterium. Taxonomy (GTDB): domain Bacteria; phylum Gemmatimonadota; class Gemmatimonadetes; order Gemmatimonadales; family Gemmatimonadaceae; genus JACDCY01. Next base: position 1,125 of record JBPCPS010000038.1, on the reverse strand, counting down.
GCAGCGGCGCCACTACCCGCACGCGCCCGTCCGTGAACGTGACAGCCTCGGCGGGAAAGTCGCCCTGATCGACCTTGGCGTCTCTCGCGTTCTTTGGAAGCAGCGTGGCGAAGGTGGGAGCCGCGGAAGGCCCGGGGCTGACCAGCGTGACCGTTGAGTCGTTGGAGATCTCGAAAACCTCGGTCACCGCGCGCATCCCGGACGGGTTGGTCGCGGAGATGACCATGTGCCGCCCGCGAATGGTGATCGGCACCCGCCGCGACGTGGTGTCGAATACCACAATCTCCGCCGGATCTCCGCTGACGTTGCTGAATGCGAGCGGGACGGTGAAGTACGTGACGCCCCCATGCGTCGCCGAGACGAAGTAGACGGCGTCGGAGGATCCCGTGCGGCGGTAGGCGAACGAATAGCGCCCGCGGGCGTCGGTCCGCGCGGAGTCGAGCGGGCCGGCCGAATCCGGACCGACGCGGTGCAGGGTCGTCCAGACTCCGGCCACCGGCTCCATCACTTCCGCCCCGGGCCGCACAATGCGTCCATCGACCCGATCGGGCGGAGCGAGCGGAGCGGATGCCTGCAGCAGCAGGACGGCTATCTTACATATTGAACTTGCCAAAATCTTCCGGGCGAAGATCCTCGAGATACTGCTTCAGCGTCTCGGCGCTCGTGTCGGCTTCATCTTCCGGCTGCGCTCCCGGAAACTCCAGCTCTTCGCCTTCTTCGGCTTCGTCGACGAGCATGGCGGTCAGCAACGAGGCCTGCGCGAAGATCGGCGCGGCGAATCGCAGCGCGATGGCGATGCTGTCGGACGGGCGCGCGTCTACCTGCACCATCCCATTCGGCATCGCGACGTGGAGCTCGGCAAAAAAAGTCCGGTTCTGGACCTTCGTGATCTGCACGCGCCGCAAGGTGCCGCCCATGCCGACTATGATGTTTTTGCAGAGATCGTGAGTCAGCGGCCGCTCGCGCTTGATGCGGTTCATCTCGATGACGATCGATTCGGCCTCGGGCTGCCCGATCCAAATGGGCAGCAGGCGGGAGCCGCCCTTCTCCTGGAGTATCACCACGTAGGAGTTGGACGACCTGTCGAGGCCGAGGCGCAGGACATCGACTTCAACGAGTTCCATG
>JBPCPS010000002.1:0-10708 GCA_050998915.1 Gemmatimonadaceae bacterium | reverse complement strand
AGCTGGTGCGCCACCGCATCCGGCCGACGAGCTTGATCAGCTCGGGGTGCAGGCCGTGTACGCCGCTGTCGTACGCCGCCCGCTCACCGGTCTCGATGATGCCGACGTTCACCTCGTCGCGCGACTTCGCGACAACTTCCTCGATCCGCCCCGGATGGATCCGGCCGTCGGCGACGAGCTTCTCGAGCGACAGCCGCGCGACCTCGCGTCGCACGGGATCGAAGCAGGAGACGACTACGGTATCAGGGGTGTCGTCGATGATCACGTCCACGCCGGTGGCCAGCTCGAACGCGCGGATGTTGCGCCCCTCGCGCCCGATGATCCTTCCCTTCATCTCGTCGTTCGGGAGCGCCACGGCCGACGCGGTCGTCTCCGAAGTGTGCTCGGCGGCGATTCGCTGGATCGCCAGCGCGACGATCTTCTTGGCCTCACGGTCGGCACTCTTGCGCGCGGTCTCGCGGATCTCGCGGACCCGGTTCGCCGCGTCGGCCTGCGCCTCTTCCTCGATCCGGTGGATGAGCTCGTTCTTCGCTTCCTGGGCAGACATGCCGGCGAGCTGCTCGAGGCGGCGCCGCTCCTCGCCGATGAGCTGATCTACTTCCTGGCGGCGCGACTCGATGGTCTGCTCGCGCTCGACTATGCTCTCGTTGCGGCGGGTGACCTCGCGCTCGCGCTGCTCGACGAGCTCGAACTTGCGCTCGAGCACAGTCCCGCGGTCCTGGACGCGCTTTTCCTCGCGCTCGATCTCCTCGCGCCTCTTCTTGGCCTCGGCCTCCCATTCCTCGCGGAGGCCAATGAGCTCTTCCTTGCCCGCGACGACCGCGCTCTTTCTGAGAGTCTCGGCCTCGCGACCGGCCTCGGCAACGATTCGCTGCGCGGCCTCGTCGGCCGTGTCCTTCGCGGCGCGCTGTCTTGCTAGCTCGCTAGCCGCGCCCTTGCGTCGTCCTACAAAGAAAAACGCCGCGGCGGATAGAGCTACGAGTACAATCACGCCTGCGGCGATCAACGCCGTGTTTTCCATGCTGATCTATACCTCCATCGCGCCGGATGGTCGTCGCGCTTTTCGGCAAAGTTAACCCCGCCTCTTAGAGGGAGGGAGCCACGGCCGGATCTCATCGCTGAGCTTCTGCATGGCGCCGACGACCGTATGCGAGGTCTCCCGCGCCTGAAACAGCTCGTCCGTGATCTGTAGGGCGGCCAGGATGGCCGCCTTGTGCTGCTCCACCACGTTCGTCGCCTGCAGGACGCCCTTGATGGTCTTGTCCACGTGCTCCGCTACGGCGCGGGTATGCTCGGGCGACGCGTCGCTGCGGATGGAATACTCGTCGCCAAGGATCTCGATCTTCACGACGTTCTTCTTGGTGCTCACTGCACGGCCTCGCTCTGTTCGCGCAGGAACCGGACGCGGTCCAGCATGCCGTTGATGCGCTCGGTCGCCGCCTTGAGCCGCCGGGTCAGGTCCTTGTTCTCCCGCTCCAGCGCAGCGAGACGCTCGGGCGTCGGCTTGCTGGACGAGACGGCCGTGTCGATCTCCTTGAGCCGGGCCTCGGCCTGCAAAGCCCGGCGGCGGAATCCGGTCAGCTCCTCCCCGAGGTGGCGGACGAGCGACTCGAGCTCCTTGAAGGCCGCTTTTTCAGGACGTGCGCTGTCTGACACCTAGCTCTCCCTCAAGCTCCTTTAGGAGCTTGGTTCGGCGTGCGTCGATCTCCTTGTCGCGTAGTGTGCGTTCCGGGTGACGGAACGTCAATCGCCACGCGAGGCTGCGCTGGCCCTTATCCAGGCCCTGGCCGCGGAATTCGTCGAACAGCTCGAGCCTCTCCAGCAGCTCGCCCGCGTGGACGCGAATGACCTCCGCAAGGCGGGTCGCCGGGAGGTCGTCCGGCACCACCAGCGCGAGATCCACCTGCACCGCGGGCGTAGCCGGAAGCGGCTTGGCGGCGGTTCGATGTGAGGCCGGAAGCGCGGCATTGCTGAGGTCGAGCTCGACTCCGAAAGCGGGCGTCGCCCAGGCCGGCGCGTCGAGCGGCACCCCGGTGACGAACCCAATCGCCAGACCGTTGGCCGAGACCGTCAACCGAGCCGAATCCTCGCTCATATCGAACTTTAAGTCATCAACTCCAAATGCCGCAACCGCAATGACTTCGGCAATCCATTTCGCGTCCCATAGATCGCAAGCTGGCGGCTTGCTCTCCGTAAAATGCCGCGGCCGGCGATCGCCCATGATGAGCGCCGCGACGTGCCGTTTCTCGTCGGGACGGTCGCCATCGCCACGGGCAAAGACGGTCCCGATCTCGAACAGCCGGACCTCGCCCTGCATGTGCCCCAGGTTGTGCTCGGCGCGACGCGCGAGCGTCTCCAGAATCGAGCTTCTAAGGTAGGCCTCGTTCTCGGCGAGCGGGTTGCGGACGCGGATGTCGGTCCCGCGGCCTTCTGCCACGAACGGCATTGGGCGCGCCTCGAGCAGACCCTCCGCCACCAGCGCCTCCCGCACGCGCCGCTCGACCAGCCAGAGCGGAGCGTCCGGCGACTCGCCCGGCCGGAACGGCCTGAGCTCGGTCGAGATCCGATCGTAGCCGTGGAGACGCGCGATCTCCTCGATCAGGTCGACTTCCGCCGTCACGTCGGAGCGCCAGCCCGGGACGGTCGTGCAAATCAGCTCCGCGCTGTTCTCGGAGAGCTCGAATCCGACGGACGAGAGGTATCCGGCGATAGCAGCCGCCGGAATGGGATCGCCGATGAGGGCCGAAGCGCGGGCGGGCCGCACCGAGACGCGCTCACGCTCACGCGGCGACGGATGGATGTCCACTCCCTCGTGCTCAACGCGCCCGCCGGTGAGACTCGCGATCAGCGACGCGCCCCTGGCCGCGAGCACCGGGACGGAGGCGGAATCCACGTGTCGCTCGAACCGGTAGCTCGCGTCGGTGGAGATGCCGAGCGCGCGGCGAGCAGCGCGGACTCCGCGCGGGTCGAAGATGGCGACCTCCAGGAGGACGTCCGTCGTCGCGTCGGTCACCTCGCTCCCTTTTCCGCCGATCACACCGGCGATTGCCTCCGCATCGTCGGCCCCGGCGATCACCGTCATCGACTCGCGCAGCGTTCGCTCGACACCGTCCAGCGTCACGAGCTTCTCCCCCGGCTTCGCGGTGCGGACGACGACGGTGCGGCCGAGCTTGGCGAGATCGAACGCGTGCATCGGCTGGCCGTATCCGTGCAGCATGTAATTCGTTGCGTCCACCACGTTATTGATCGGTCGCGCGCCGATCGCCGTCAGCCGGCGCGACAGCCATTCGGGGCTCGGACCGACTCGCACTCCGCGGATGATCACCGCCGCGTAGCGTGTGCAGCCGTCGCGGTCCTCGATGCCGACGGTGACGCCGCCGGTCTCGCCCTTGCCCGCTTCCGTGCGGGGGAGAGCGGCGGGATCTTTCGCATCCCGCCACGGCTCGCCGGCGAACTCGCGCAGAGGTATGCCACTGGCCGCGGCGATCTCGCGGGCGATCCCCCGATGCGAGAGAAGGTCGGGGCGATTCGGCATGACGTCCACTACGAAGAGCGTGTCGCCCGCGCCGACCGTCTCCATGAATGACGCCCCCGGGCTCGCGTCGATCTCGAGCGCGAGAATGCCCTCGTCGACGCGCTGTTGGCTATTGCCTGTTGGCTGTTGGCCCGCCAGCCGCAGTTCCTGCGCGGAGCAAAGCATCCCGTTTGAGACTACGCCTCGAATCTTGCGCTTCTCGATCTTGAGTCCGCCCGGCAGGGTCGCGCCCACGGGCGCGAAGGGGTACGACGTGCCCACGGTGACGTTCGGCGCGCCGCAGATGACGTCCAGCAGCTCACCCTGCCCCGCGTCCACCTTGGTGACCCACAGATGGTCCGACTCCGGATGCCGCGCCGCCTCTACCACGCGCCCGATGACGATGTCGCCCAAATCCTGACGGACCGGTCGCATCTCCTCGACGGTCGCGCAGCGGGACGTGAGCAGGTCGCGAATCTCGCGCGGGGACAGCTCCGCGGGCACGAAGTCGCGCAGCCACTCGTGCGATGCGTTCATCGCGCGAACTGCTGGAGGAAGCGGACGTCCGAGTCGTACAGCGTGCGAATGTCCGGGATGCCGTAGCGCGCGAGCGCCATACGGGCCGGGCCCATGCCGAAGGCCCAACCGGTGTATTGCTCGGCGTCGACGCCGGACGCGGACAGAACCTCGGGGTGCACCATTCCCGCGCCGAGGATCTCCATCCACCCGACGCCCTTGCACGTCGCGCAGCCCGAGCCGTGGCAGATCGTGCACTGCACGTCCATCTCGGCGGACGGCTCGGTGAACGGGAAGTAGCTGGGGCGGAAGCGCGTCTTCGTCTCTCCGAAGAGCTGCTGCGCGAAGTGCGTCAGCGTCGCCTTGAGGTCCACGAAGCTCACGCCCTGATCCACGGCCAGCCCTTCGATCTGCGCGAACATCGGCGCGTGGGATGCGTCGAAAAAGTCCCGGCGATAGACATTCCCCGGGACGATGATTCTGACGGGCGCCCCGTACGTCTGCAGCGTGCGGATCTGCACGGGCGACGTGTGAGTGCGGAGGAGCATGTCGTCGCTCAGATAGAGCGTATCGTGCATGTCCATCGCCGGGTGATCCGGCGGGAAGTTGAGTGCTGTGAAGTTGTACCACTCGGTCTCGGCCTCGGGGCCGAGCGCGACCGTGAACCCCAGCTCGCGGAATATCTGCTCGACTTCCTCGATGATGATCGTGACAGGGTGCTTCGCGCCGCGCCACCGCTGTCTCGCCGGCATCGTAACGTCCACCGGCGCCGAATCCTGGTGGGCCGCCGCGGCCAGTTCCGCCTCCCGCTCACCGAGCCGCCCCTCGAGCAGCAGCTTGGCCTTATTCAGCGCGGCGCCGGCCGCGCGCTTCTCTTCGGCCGCAAGTTTCGGCAGCTCGCTCAGCAAAGCCGTGAGCCGGCCGCTCTTCCGTCCGAGCAGCGCCGTGCGCGCGGCCTCGAGCTCGTCGCGGGTGGCGGCCGCGGCGATGCGCTCGAGTCCTTCACGCTCCAGTTCCTCTGCTGCGGTGACGAGCTTCAAAGGGCTGTTGGCTGTTGGCTATTGGCTTTTTGCAACCACAAAACAAAACGGCTCCGCAAATCTATCGCGGAGCCGCTGAACCTCACCACACCGGCGCCGCGGCGCCGACCGGTTACGCTGCCTTGATGGCGGAGCGCACCTTGTCGGCGATCGCGGCAAACGCTTCCGGCTCACGGACTGCCAGGTCGGCGAGCACCTTCCGGTCGATCTCGATCCCGGCCTTCTTCAGCCCGTTGATGAACACGCTGTAGCTCATCTCGTGCTGGTGGGCGGCCGCGTTGATGCGCGTAATCCAGAGGCGACGGAAGTCGCGCTTCTTGTTCTTGCGATCGCGGTACGCATACCGCCAGCCGCGCTCGACGTTCTCCTTGGCAGCCTTCCACAGCTTGCTGCGGCCGCCGAAACCACCCTTCGCGGCCTTCATTACCTGCTTCTTGCGCTTCAGTCGCGCGACGTTCGATCTAACTCTGGGCATCGTAGGACTCCGGTCTGTATTGCGAAGAGCGCTGTTGGCTGTTGGCTATTGGCTGTTGGCTGAAAAGCCAACGACCACTGCCTACGCCTGCAGCAACCTTTTAAGGTTTTTGGCTTCACCGAGCGTGCCCACGGTGGTGGACTGGCGCAGGCGGCGTTTCCGCTTGGACGTCTTCTTGGTCAGGATGTGGCTCTTGAACGCCTTGTGGCGCTTCACCTTGCCGGTTCCGGTAAGGCTGAAGCGTTTACGCGCTCCTCTGTGCGACTTCATCTTGGGCATTTAATGCTCTTGGCTATTGGCTATTGGCGGTTGACTACTGTGGTTGCTGTCAGCCAATAGCCAACAGCCAATAGCCAACAGCGCTTTTTCATTTTGGCGCCAGAATCATGATCATCAACTTCGCTTCGAACTTCGGGTCGCTCTCCACTTTCGCTACGTCCGCCAGGCTCTGCGCCACCCGGTCGAGCACCTGGCGCCCGAGCTCGGGATGCGCGATCTGCCGGCCGCGAAACATCAACGTCACCTTCACCTTGTTGCCTTCACCCAGAAATTTCCGCGCGTGCCGGGTCTTCGTCTCGAAATCGTGCTCGCTGATGCCGGGGCGGAACTTCACCTCTTTCAGCTGAATCACGTGCTGCTTCTTTTTTGCCTGCCGCGCCATCTTCGCCTGCTCGAACTTGAACTTGCCGTAGTCCATGATTCGGGCGACGGGCGGGCGGGCCGTCGGAGCAACTTCGACCAGATCCAGCCCCTGTTCCTCTGCCTGGGCCAGCGCGACATCGACCTCCATGATTCCCAGCTGAGCGCCGTCGGCGGCGATCACGCGAATGGGGCTGATGCGGATCTGCTTGTTGACGCGAACCCGTTTTGTCGTGTCCTGGATTGTCATTTACCTCACAGCATTAAACGAAAAACGCGGACCCATTGAGGAGTCCGCGTAGACGGACGCTCCCTAGTGAACGGGACGCCGCCATGGCCGGAACTCCTGCAGCACACCTCGCAACAGCGCGAGGGCCAGAGGGTGGATCGAGCTGCCAGGCTCGATCGCTTAGTGCGTTGTACGAGTGGAACTTACCCATTAGGGAGGGCAACGTCAACATGCGCCGCCCAGGAGAATTCGGAAATGGGATCCTAGCTGTTAGCGGTGAGTTGACTGATCAGTGGCCAGCCCGGAAGTGATACCTGCGGACTGCCATGTGACCGGTAAAGTTCCGATCACCTTTACTCACCACTGTCAGTGTATCTCCGCAGGTACTTCCTGCTCGGAACTGATTGGCTCACTCACCGCTAACAGCTAGGATCCCTCTGCAAGCTCCTCGTAGCCACCATCTTCTCATTTGCCGCTCTCCGCGAGTGCATAACTCTTCCCGTCGTGCGCGATCCGCCCCCAGGGCTTCACGGCGTCGTGCTCGAAGATCAACAGCCACTCCTCCGCCAGCGCCCGCGCAAACAGCCGGCGCTTGGTCTCGAGCGTGACGAGCGGCTCCACGTCGTACCCCATTATCCACGCCAGCGGCAGGTGCGCCGCGGTAGGCGCGACGTCGCCCAGGAAACACGCGCGAACATCGCCCGACGTCAGGAGAACGCTCTGATGAAACGGGGTGTGGCCCGGCGTCGGAATCACTCGAACCCCCGCCATCACGTCGCTCTCGCCCTGGAGCAAACGCAGCTTCCCGGCGCGGTCCAACGGCACGTAGTTACGATCGAAGTAGCTCGCGGCGGTCCGCTCGTTCGCATGCGTCGCGTAGTCGTATTCCCCGCGCTGCACGTAGAACTCGGCGTTCGGAAACGCGATGCCCAGCTCACCGCTGGAATCGACGAAGGTATTCCCGCCGGCGTGATCGAAGTGGAGGTGCGTGTTGATCACCACGTCCACCGCTTCCGGCGTGTGACCGGCCGCTCTGATGCCATCCTCCAGCGCGGTCCTGGCCTGCTCGCCTTCGTTTTGAATGCCGTAGATGTCGAGGAACTTCGCCGTCTCCTTGTTACCGGCTCCCGTGTCGATCAGCAGCAGCCCGTCGGGATGCTCGACCAGCAGGCAGCGCATGCCGAGCTGGATCCGGTTACGCTCGTCCGCCGGGATCTTCTTCTCCCAGAGCGGCTTCGGCACCACGCCGAACATCGCGCCCCCGTCGAGGCGCTGGCCGCCGGCCTGGATCGCGTGGCATTGCAGCTCGCCGATTTGGAGCGGCTGGACGAGGGGCTCGAGTCTGTTCACGCCGTCAGATCGTTGACCGCGGGACCGGGGAGGGCGGACTTGCGTCGAGGTTTGCGGACGGCGCGCGCGCCTGCGAACCGCTGCAGGTCGGCCCAGGTGAGCACGCCCGCGTCGTTCGCATGCCGCAGCATCCGCACCAGACACTCGGCCGTGGCCATTGCGTCGCCGCCGGCCCGGTGACGGGCGGCGATCGAAACGCCGTAGTACCGGGCGACGTTGTCCAGCGATCTGCGCGGCAGTTGCGGCAGCAGCTTGCGCGCGAGGCGCACCGTGCAAAGCTGCCGGCCCTGGATCGTGTGTCCAGTGGCGCGCAGAATCTCCGACGAGACAAAGCGCCAGTCGAAGCGCGCGTTGTGCGCGGTGAACACGTGGCCGCCGAGCACCGACATCAGCCGCGGCGCGACCTGGTCGAACGTGGGCGCGTCCTTGACCATGTCCCACGTGATGTGGGTGAGCGCCGTGATGAAATGCGGGATCGGGCGCCGGGGGTTCACCAGCGTCTCGTACACCTCGGCGATCTCTCCGTCGCGCACGACCACGGCCGCGATCTCCGTGATCCTGTCGCCGAAATTCACCCGCGTGCCCGTAGTCTCGACGTCCACGACGACATACGACAGCGAGTCGATCCGATCGAGCGCGGGCGCAGCGCAGTCGGGCACGCCTGGAGCCGGTGAGCGCGCGATCGCGGCGCTCGCCGCGACGCGCCACTTGCCGTCGATCCCCTTCTCGAAATCGGTCCGGCCAGCGAACATCGCCGCAGCGAGATGCTCGGCGACGGTACGGGGCGGACCGGGGAGGTTGCACACGTGCGCAATCAGGTCCACGGCGTCGGCCGGACCAGCCGACAGATACTCCAGTGCGCGCGTGGTCAGCGACGTGTCCGCGGGCGCGGAGTGCAGGCCGCCGTTCATTCCCAGGGATCGTCCCTCATCACGGGACACGTCATGCACCGGGGGCCGCCGCCGCCGCGGACCAGCTCTCCGCCGGGAAACGTGATCACGGCGCGCTCGTCCGCGCCGATCGGCACTGCGTCGTCGAGGAAGTCCGCCGCCGCTACGATTCGGAAGCCGACCTTCTCCATCTCGTGTAGCGTCGCCTCGTTTCTGGCGTAGGAGGTCACCAGCCCCGGCCGCAACGCGCCGAAGTTGCAGCCGGACGCCCATTGCTCGCGCTCCTGAATCATCCGGCGACTTCCGCCGCACAGCACCGGCTCGACTTTCATGCCGCAACTCTCGAGCGCAGCGAATATCGTCGGCATCTCCGTCATCTGGGCCTTTCCCTTTCGCCAGTGCAGGATCGGAAGCCGCTCCGGGCCGATGAAGTGCGGCGGGTACACTACGCACAGCTCGCGGTCCACGTGGGTGAAGATCATGTCGAGATGGATCGCGATGTTCTCGCGCGGCATCACTACGACGATAACGTCGGTTATGGCCGTCTGGGCGAAGAGCAGCCCGGCGAGATTCTCGATCGCCGCGGGGCTGGACCGCTCGCTGAAGCCGATGATGACAAGGTCGCGGCGAAGCGGATGCACGTCGCCGCCCTAGAGCGTGTAGTTGATGCGCCGCTCCGTCGAGCCGTCGTACAGAATCCCCTTGTTCGCCAGTCGCGGATGCGCGGAGAAGATCGCCTTCATGATCAGCTCCTCGCTCCAACGGACGCCGTACCGCATGGAGCCGATCATCACGTGCTCCCCGAGTCCCATCGCGACGTCGCGCGTGAAGAAGAGGTTCGGGAGAGGTGGCATGAGATACCCGGACTCGTTCAGCTTCTTCGCGAGCGGGCCGGGGGGCTCTTCTCTTCCCTCGATCAACGTCCGGACGAGCTGGTCCGGCGGGAGGTCGTAGATCTCGCGCGTGAGCGGCTCCGAGGGGATGATATCCATGGACTCGCGCCACAACTTCTCGCGGACGCTGTCGTCGGCCACGACGTCGCACAGCAGATCTGTGACCTGATGGACCTCCGCGAACCGTCGCAGAATCGCCACGAATCGGCGGTGCTCTTCCCCGGCCGCTCGCACGTCGATCATGTCGTCGTACAGGTAGGTCTCGCGCGTCGTTGGAGTTACGGCCAACAGCTCAGGACCGGGGGTGTGCACCAGGACTGAGCGGAGCGCGCCAATTTCGGACGTCACATGAACCGGCATCTACCCGAAGATAAGCCATAAACCCGCTTCCGGCCTACACCTACTGGTATGCGGAGAGTCCGCGAAATAAGTTTGTGAATGATTTCACAAGCTCCATGAAGCGCATCGCAGAATCCACGGTTCGCCGACTCTCCCTCTACTTGGGCTTCCTCGAAGACATTCATCGGCGAGGAACGACGACCGTATCCAGCGAGCAACTCGCGAAGCTCGGCGGGACGACGTCGGCGCAGGTCAGAAAGGATCTTTCCCTCTTCGGCTCGTTCGGCAAGCGCGGTCTCGGGTATTCGGTGACGGAGCTGCTCGAGCGTCTGCGACAGATCATGGGACTCGAGCGTCGGTGGCGCGTGTGCATCATTGGCGCGGGGAAAATCGGCTCGGCGCTGGCGCAGTACGAAGGGTTCACGCAGCGCGGCTTCGACGTGGTCGCGGTGTACGACTCGAACCAGGCGCGGGTCGGCGAACCACTGGGCGAGCTGCGGGTACGCGACGTCGCCTTCTTCGAGCGTGACGCGGAGTCGGAAAAGTTCGACATTGCGGTGCTCGCCATTCCCGCGCGCGGTGCGCAGAAAATCGCCGAGCGCGTCGCCCGCGCCGGCATCGACGGCATCCTCAACTTCGTACCCGGCCAGATCTCTGCGCCGCCGACTGTGGCCATGCGCACGGTGGATATGGCCATGGAGCTAGAGGCTCTGTCGTTCGCGCTGACGAATCGAGATTGACGGTTCGGTCCGGGACGCGGGGTGGGTGCCGCGCTCCGGCCGCTACGCGAGCAAACTGCGCTCGCTAAGACGCGGCCTTCGGC
>JBPCPS010000218.1:0-16225 GCA_050998915.1 Gemmatimonadaceae bacterium | reverse complement strand
GGCCATGGCCGAGGCGGCGCTCGCGGTCGCGGCGTCGCGGCCGGGCGCGCCCGTGGCGGTGTCGACCTGCACGAACGCGTCCTTGGCCGACGCCACGTCCGCGGGCGTCGGCTTGTAGCTCACATTGTCGCACCGCTCGCGCGCGGCAAGAAACTCCAGCAGCGCGTGCGCCTGCGTCAGCGTGATCATCTCGCGTTGCCGCACCTCGCGCACCAGCGCCTGCCCGCTCAGCGAAGACCCGCCAAGCATGCGGCGCAGCACCGTCTCCAATCCGCTCCAGATCTCGATCAGGTCCGCGGCGAGATCTTCCGCGCTGCGGGCCGTATCGATTCTGGTTACGACGGGCCTGATGTCGGCCAGCGCGGAATCCGCACCTCCGCCGCCGTACGCGGCCGTCATTTTACGATCCGGACGAGTCCCGCGTTGGCGATGGCGCGGACGAAGCTCTCGGCGTCCGACGTGGATACGGTCATCCCGGTCAGCGTAAATGCGCGGCGCGCTTCGGTGGCCATGTATTCCTCGATCGTTCTGGTGCGTCCCGTGCCGCTCGCCCGATGCAGCTGGTGGACGATTTCGTCCCACGTCCCTTCCAACTGGCGGCGCTCGTCGAGCGCGATCGTGTGCAAATCCGGGTCCTCGCGGCCGGCGAGCGACGTCAGCAGCGCACCGAACAGCTCGAGCTGGCCGCGCGCCTGCTCCTGGTCCGATTCCACCACCTTGGCCTCGATCTCCGCGAGCATCTCGTCGATGTCGTCGGGCTCGCCCGCGAGGTCCTTGAGCCGGTCCTGCCACGGCTTCAGCTCGCCGTCGTTGTCACGGAGCCGGTACACCGTCTTCTTGAGCTCGATGATCCGCCAGATCCCCAGCTCGTCCCAGTGATCGTCCGGTGACGACCGGTCGAGGTGATACAATGCCGCCTCGTAATCGCCGCGGTCGTACAGGATGTTGCCGAGGTAGATGCGCGCCTCGCTGTGATCGCTGTCGAGCTGGAGCGCGCGGCGCAACGTGGTCACGGCGCCGTCGTTGTCACCGAGTCGGTGCTGCGCGTATCCGACGCACGCGACCGCTTCGGCCGATTCGGACGCCTGCTCGACGGCGACCTCAAAGAATTGCTTGGCATCCTCGATGAGCCCCTCGCGGAAGAGGGCGCGTCCCACCTGCAGCATCAGCTCGAGGTCGTCGCTGTAGCCGAGCTCGAGTATGCGGCGGAACGATCGGAGCGCAGCCGGCCGCTGCCCGAACTTGAGCAGAGTCTCGCCGAATCCCGCGAGCGCGTCCTCGTGCTCGGAGTCGAGGATCAGTGCCTCCTCGAAGCTCCGCCGGGCCCACGCAAACTCTTCCCGCGCATGAAAAGCGTAGCCCAGACCGATGTGCAGCTCGACGGAATTGGGGTACACGTCGAGTCCCTCACGTAACGTTTCTACTGCGTCGTCGTACCGCCCCTCGTTGTAGAACTGATGCGCACGCTCGTCGTACTCTTCAGAACTAAGGAAAGGGGTAGCCATTTTGGTGCATTCCTCCGACGCGAGAGAACCTGTGTGAAATTGTACCACTTGGGCGCTCGTTAGTTCAACGGTTTTTTTCGGCGGCGGATAGCGCCACAGCGATCCGCGCAGCCAGGCCGGCGTTGCTCTCGAGCAGCGCGATGTTGGTCGCCAGCGACGCTCCACCAGTCGCCCGCTCGACCGACGCCAGCAACGCGGGAGTCGCTCCCTTCCCCTCGACGCCCGTCCTCCTCAGCTCCGCGAGCGCGGTTTCTACCGCTGCGTCGATCACGTCTTTCGCGAGGCGGGCTTCCTCGGGCGGAGGGTTCGCGACCAGTATCGAGCTGGACATTCCGAGCGCCAGGTGCCGCGCGTACAGCCGCGCCACCTGGTCGGGCGAGCTCACCTTCCACGCCACCGGGATCGTCGTGCCCGCGCAGTAGAATTCGGGAAACCAATCGGTCCGAAACCCCACGACGGGGACGCTCAGCGTCTCCAGCCGCTCGGCGGTCGCGCGCAGGTCGAGGATCGCCTTCGCGCCGGCGCACACGCAGATCACGGGCACGCGTGACAGCTCGATCAGGTCCGCCGATTCATCGAACGGCGCGTTGCGGTGCACTCCGCCGATTCCGCCCGTGGCGAACACGCGGATGCCGGCGCGCTCGGCGAGCACGAGGCTGGCGCTCACGGTCGTCGCTCCGTCGCGCCCGAGCGTCGCGGCGCCAGCGAGATCGCGCGCGGCCACCTTGGTGACGCCATCGCGCTGGAGGAACCGCTCGAGATCGGCGTCGGCGAGCCCCACGAACGGACGGCCGCGAACGACGGCGGTGATCGCCGGGATCGCGCCGTGACTCACGACGGCCTCGATCATCCTGTCGCACGCCTCGCGGTTCGCGGGCACCGGCAGCCCCTGCGCGAGCACCGAGCTCTCGAGAGCTACTACGGGCCTGCCCGCGGCCAGCGCGTCCGCGACTTCCTCGCTGACGTGCAGGGCGTCGTTCACCGCGTCGCGCGCCGGTATCAGGTTACGACCGGAGTGGCACCCGCGAACTTCTTCCAGCTTTCCTGTGCCAGCGACGCGTCGATCGCCTCGAACACCGCGTCGAGCTCGGCGTCGTCGGTGAAGAAATGCGGCGCGATGCGGATCCCGGCGCCGACACGGTAATCGATCAGGATCCGGCGGGAAACCAGGTCCTGCGCGACTGCTCCGCCGTGCGGCACGTCGACCGCGACGGTGCCGCCTCTGCGGTCGGCGTCCCGCGGCGCGCGCACGGCGTACCCACGCACATCAGCCAGCTCGACCAGCCGCGCCGTCTGGCGCACGCTCTTCCGCCTGATGGCCTGCATGCCTGCGCGCTGCACGATCTTCGGACCCTCGACCGCGGCGTACAGCGCTGGAATCACGGGTGTGCCGTTCAACCAGCGCGATGCCCCGGTCGTGAACTTCATGTCTGGTGCGAACTCGAAGGGATGCTCGTGCGCCTGCCAGCCCGTGAGTGACGGCGACAGCCGGTCCCTGATCGCCGGCGACACGTACAGAAAGCATCCGCCGGGCCCGCCGCACAGCCACTTGAGCACGCCGCCGGTGAGAAAGTCCACGCCCAGCGCCTTCACGTCGACCGGCAGCACGCCGACGGAATGGAACGCGTCCAGGCAGACGAGCGCACCGACCTCGCGCGCGCGCTGGCAGATGCGCGCGGCGTCCTGAACGAACGCGGACTTGAACAGAACGTGCGACACCGCGACGAGACGCGTTCGCTCGTCGATCGCCTGCAACAGCCGCTCGCTGTCGATCCCGATCCCGTCGTCCGACCGCACGCTCACCACTTCCGCGCCGGCCTTCCGCGCCAGCTCGTGCGTGCCGTAGCGAATCGACGGAAAGTCGAGCTCGGTCATCACGACGCGGTTCCGCTCCGGTGGAAAATCCAACGCGGAAAAGACCGTCGCCTGCGCGATGCTGACGTTGGGCTGCATAACCACTTCGTTCTCACCCGCGCCGACCAGCGGCGCGATGACGTTGCCGGTCGTGACGGGCATGTCCCACCAGCCGGCGTTCCAGGCCTTCACTCCCTGCTCACCCCAGGCGGCAGCGTACTCCGCGAGCCGCGCGGGAACCGTGCGCGGCATCGGGCCCAGCGAGTTGGAGACTAGATAGGTCGTGCGTTCCAGTATCGGAAATTCGACGCGGAACGCGAGCAGCGGGTCCTGCGCGGTCACTCCCTTCCCGGCCGCAAAGCGCGGAACTCGGCGTCCCGGTTCCACGTCGGCACCACCGGTGAATTGGCGAGCCAGCTCCCGAAGCGATAAACAATGCCCGCGAGCTGCGCGGCGCCCGTGAGGTCGAAATCCGCCCGGTATTCGTCGGACGGCTGATGATACCGGTGCGACGTGTAATCCTCCTCCTGCGCCGTGCCCCACCCCGCGGGACGCCCGACGAACTCCACTCCGGCGCCAATGGAGGCTGACGGCACCCCGACCTTGGCAAAGGAGAAATGATCCGACCGGTAGAAGTACCCGCGCTCGGGGTGCGTGTCGGGAGCGATTGTCAGCGTGTCCGCGCGCACCAGATCCGCGAGCATCGGCCCGAGAGAGCTCTTGGTGTCGCCCAGCACGCGCAGCGTTCTCACCCTGCCGAGAACATTGCCGCCGTCGACGTTGACGTTGGCGACGATCTTGCCGACCGGCACGGTCGGATGCTCCGCGAAGTACTGCGAGCCGAGCAGTCCCGACTCCTCGGCGTCGACGAAGACGAACAGCTGCGATCTCGCCGGGCGCGGTGAACGCGTCGCCGAGTGCGCCACGCCGAGAATTACCGCCACGCCGGAAGCGTTGTCGAGCGCGCCGTTGTAAATGGAGTCGCCGTTCACCGGCGGACCAATACCCAGGTGATCGAAGTGCGCGGTGTACGCAACATACTCGTCGCTCTTCGCCGCATCGCCTCCGCGCACGAGCCCGACGACGTTCACCGCCTGCAGCCGCTGCACCCTGTTCGGGAACGACATCGACACATTGATCCCCGTCGAGACCGGGCGGAAGTCGCGCGACTCAGCCGACCGCACTAGCTGGGCGAGATCGATCCCCGCCTGAGACAGGAGGGATCGCGCCGCGCTGTCGGTGATCCAGCCGCGAACGCCGATCGGCGCCGGACCGGCCGCGGGGCGCGGCAGCATGCGCTGCTCCTTGGCCCACGAGCCGACGACCGTGTGCCAGGGATAACCCGCGCGCTCGGTCGTGTGCACGATCAGCATGCCCGCCGCCCCGCGCCGTTCGGCTTCCTCGAACTTGTACGTCCAACGCCCGTAGTACGTCATCGCGCGCCCGCCGAACAGGCCCGGCTCGGACGATGTCTCCGGCGGGTCGTTCACCAGCACGAGCAGAATCTTGCCGCGCACGTCCACGCCCTTGAAATCGTCCCAGCGGAACTCGGGCGCCGCGGTGCCGTAACCGACGAACACCAGCTCGCCCGACGCCTGGCTGCGCTGCGCAGCAGAGCCGGCCCAAACGACGACGTCCTCGGGGTATCGCAGCCGCCCCGTGGCGCGACCGCTCGCCGTGACGGACAGATTCGACCGGTCGGCGCCCACCACTTCAATCGGGAACTCCTGGAAGTACGACCCATTCACGCCGGGCTCGACACCGAAGACCTGTAGCTGGGACGCTATGTACTCGGCGGCCAGTCGCCCGCCACGTGTCGCCGGCGCACGCCCCTCGAGGAGATCCGAAGCCAGGAAGCGCAAGTGCGCATCAATTTCCTTCGGCTGGACGAGGTGGCCCCTCCGTACGGCCGATCCGGCCGTCTCGAAAGTGTACACGGCGCGGCTCTGATCGACCGGAGCCGGCAAGGTGGCACAACCGGCAGCCGCAAGCAGCACCGGAAGGGGCAGGAACGAGCGGAGTCTGAGCATGGGAGCGATGGAGGGTGAGAGGTGTTGCAACCAATATATGGCTGGAGGATGCCGGGCATCACTCTCCTGATTACGCTTGCACGATGACCGCACTGCTGCCGAAACGGATCGCGCTGGTGCTGGGGGGCGGGGGGCTCAAGGGCTTCGCGCACGTCGGCGTGCTGCGCGCGCTGGAGGAGCGTGGCATCGTTCCCTCCGTCCTGGCTGGAACCAGCATCGGAGCGCTCATCGCCGCGGCGGCGGCAGGCGGGACCAGCCTGAGCACGATGGAAGAGCGGGCTCTCGCGCTGCGGCGGCGCGACGTGTTCCGCCTCAACCGGCTCGGCATGATCCGGGACCGCCAGCATGCGGTCTCGATCTATCTGGAGGAGCCGTTGCGCGAGCTGTGCGAAGCGGTGGCTCCGGCGGCGGCGTTCGACCAGCTCGACATACCGGTGCTGGTGAACACCGTCGACCTGGAGCAGGCGGCACAGGTCGTCTGGGGGCTGCCGGGGCTGCGAAACGTGCACGTGCCGGATGCCGTATATGCGTCGTGCGCGCTTCCCGGATTTTTCCCTCCCGGGATCGTGGCCGGGCGGGTGTGCTCGGACGGGGGCATCATCGACAACCTCCCGGTGACGATCGCGGCCCGGGGCATGGACGCGATCATCGCGGTGGACGTAGGAAGCGCGGAGATGATCCGGCGCGAAGACGTTCTCACGCACGGTTTCGGCTCCATCTACATGCGCGCCGCGTCGTCGATGATGCATGCGCTGCAGCTCGTGCCGCTCACGCACTGGCGCGGACCTCCGATGATACTCATCCGCCCGAAGGTTTCCCACATCGGGTGGTTCAGCTTCTCGCATACGTCAGAGCTGATCGCAGCCGGCTACGACGCGGCGAGCGAGGCGCTCGATTTCTACGATAGCGCTTTCGAGCAGGAGACCGGCGTTTACCCGCGGCGCGACATGCACGTGACTGTGGACAAGGAGAAGTGCATCGGCTGCGGGCTGTGCGTGGCAATGGCGCCCGACCTCATGGGAATGGGGACGGACGGCAAGGCGTTCGTCCGCGACCAGGTGGTGAGCTGGTCCCCCGCCGACGGCGATTTCGTGCACCACTGTCCGACGTTCGCCATCGCCGCAGAGCGAGTGGGCGCCGAGCCGGACACGGCGTTGGAGGGCACTCAGGCGAACGAGTCGGCGTCCAACTAGGAACCGTTGGCTAGGGTTGCGCGGCCAGGGTGTCTCATGAAGGCGCGTCTTAGCTCTCGCTGTTTGCGAGCGTAGCGCCGAAATGAGATATCCTGGCCGCGCAACCCCAGCCAACGGTACGCTAGATTGTCATAAATGAGTCATCCGAACTCGTTTGGCGCCCGCGCCAAGCTCGCCGCCGCGGGCAACGAATACACGATCTTCCGGCTCGATTGCCTGGCGCGCGTCGCCGGCTCGACGGCCGAAAAGCTTCCCGTCAGCCTCAAGATTCTGCTGGAGAACCTCCTGCGGAACGAGGACGGCGCCTTCGTCCGTCCGGCGGACATCGAATCGCTCTCGAAGTGGGCGCTCGAGCCGTACGCCCAGAAGGAGATCGCGTTTAGGACGTCGCGCGTGCTGCTCCAGGATTTCACCGGCGTGCCTGCCGTGGTCGATCTGGCGGCGATGCGCGACGCGCTCGCGCGGCTGGGCGGCGACCCCAAGCGGATCAACCCGCTGCAGCCCGTGGACCTCGTCATCGATCACTCGGTGCAGGTGGACGAGTACGGATCCGACGCGGCCTTCCTCATCAACGCCAACCGGGAGTTCGAGCGAAACCAGGAGCGGTACGCGTTCCTGCGCTGGGGCCAGGGCGCGCTGCGGAACTTCCGAGTCGTCCCCCCGGACACGGGCATCGTGCACCAGGTGAACCTCGAGTACCTGGCCAGCGTCGTGTTCTCCCATCAGTTCGACGGCGAGATGCACGCGTATCCCGACTCGCTCGTCGGCACGGACTCGCACACCACGATGATCAACGGCCTCGGCGTGCTGGGCTGGGGCGTCGGCGGCATCGAGGCCGAGGCCGCGATGCTGGGGCAGCCGGTCTCGATGCTCATACCCGAAGTCGTCGGCTTCAGGCTGCACGGGGAGCTGCCCCCGGGCGCGACCGCAACCGACCTCGTGCTCACCGTCACGCAGATCCTGCGGCAGAAGAAAGTAGTCGGCAAGTTCGTCGAATTTTACGGGCCGGGACTGAGCAATCTCTCGCTCGCCGACCGCGCCACGATCGGGAACATGGCTCCCGAGTACGGCGCGACCATGGGTTTCTTCCCGGTGGACGACGAGACGCTGCGCTACCTCCGCCTCACCGGGCGCGATCCCGCTCACGTCGAGCTGGTCGAGCGCTACTGCAAGGAGCAGGGGATTTTCCGGACCGACGCGAGCCCCGATCCTGTGTTCAACTCGACCGTGGATCTCGACCTGGGCACCGTCGAGCCGAGCCTGGCCGGGCCGAAGCGGCCGCAGGATCGCGTGCCGCTCAAGATGGCCAAGCAGCTCTTTCGCGAATCGCTGTCGACCGAGCTGGCGAAGGCCGGCACGCTGCAAGCTGTCGCTACCGTGCGACAGGCGACGAACGTGTCCGCAGCGCCCGGACTCTCGCCGAATGTCGTTGCGGCGACCGAGGCGGAGCAACAGCACCTGCACGGCGCCGTGCCGGTGGAGATGAACGGCGTCTCGTTCCCGCTGCGGCACGGCTCAGTGGTGATCGCGGCGATCACGAGCTGCACTAACACGTCCAACCCGAGCGTGATGCTCGCGGCCGGGCTGCTCGCGCGCAACGCCGTCGCGAGAGGGCTCGCGACCAAGCCGTGGGTGAAGACGAGCCTCGCGCCCGGCTCCAAGGTCGTGACCGATTACTTCGCGAAGGCGGGTGTGACGGACGCGCTCGATGCGCTTCGTTTTCACACCGTCGGGTACGGCTGCACCACGTGCATCGGCAACTCCGGCCCGCTCCCGGAGCCGATCTCCGCGGCGGTCGAGGAGCACAAGCTCGTGGTTGCGGCCGTGCTCTCGGGCAATCGCAACTTCGAGGGGCGGATCAACCCGCACACCCGGTTCAACTATCTCGCCTCGCCGCCGCTCGTGGTGGCTTATGCTCTCGCCGGCCGCATGGACATCGACTTCAACACGGAGCCGATCGGGCCGGGCAAGGACGGACCCGTCTTTCTGCGCGACATCTGGCCGAGCCCCAAGGAAGTCGAGGACGAGGTCCTGCGATCGGTGAAGGCGGAGATGTTCACCACGCAGTACGCCAACATCTTCGACGGGGACGACAACTGGCGCTCGCTGCCCACGCCGACGGGCGACCTGTACGAGTGGGATGCGCACTCGACGTACGTGAAGAATCCGCCGTTCTTCGACGGGATGACGCTCGAGCCGCCGGGCGTGCGGCCGGTTCGCGGCGCGCGCGTGCTCGGAAAGTTCGGCGACTCGATCACGACGGACCACATCTCGCCCGCCGGCTCGATCCCGGCAGCGAGCCCCGCCGGCAAATGGCTGATCGAGCAGGGGGTGAAGACCAGGGAGTTCAACTCCTACGGTTCGCGCCGCGGCAACCACGAAGTGATGATGCGCGGCACGTTCGCGAACATCCGACTGCGCAACGAGCTCGCGCCCGGCGTCGAAGGCTGGTGGACGGCACTCACCCCCGGCGGAGATCCCGTGCCGCTGTACGACGCCGCGATGAACTATCAGAGCACGCGCACGCCGCTGCTCGTCATCGCCGGGAAGGAGTACGGCACCGGCTCCTCCCGCGACTGGGCCGCCAAGGGCACGGCGCTGCTCGGCGTCCGCGCGGTAATCGCCGAATCCTTCGAGAGGATCCACCGGTCGAACCTGGTGGGCATGGGGGTCCTCCCGCTCGAGTTCGTGAACGATGAAACCCGCGAGACGCTGGGGCTGACGGGCTTCGAGACGTATGACATCGACGGGCTCGACGAGAGCCTGCAGCCGCGCTCAGTCCTCAGCGTACGGGCCGCCTCGCCCGGCGCGGAGCCGAAGACGTTCAGCGCGCGCGTCCGCATCGACACGCCAGAGGAGCTCAGCTACTACAGGCACGGGGGGATTCTTCCTTACGTGCTCCGCCAGCTCGTGCATTGAGAGCGGGGCGGCCGCGATGACCAGCAAGCCATTCACCATCGGCATCGTGCAGGAGAAGGTCACCGACGACGTCACGGCCAACGTCGACCGCGCGATAATCCGAGTGCGCGAGGCGGCCGCGCGCGGCGCTCAGATCGTCTGCCTCCAGGAGCTGTTCAACGCGCCGTACTTCTGCAAGTCGCAGCAGGTGGAGCGCTTCGACCTCGCCGAGTCCGTGCCGGGCCCCACGACCGAGCGACTCGCGGCGGTCGCGAAAGAGCTGCAGGTAGTGATCGTCGTGCCGCTGTTCGAGCGGCAGGCTGCCGGCGTGTACCGTAATTCCGCCGCGGTCATCGACGCCGACGGCGAGCTGCTCGGCGTGTACCGCAAGATGCACATCCCGGACGATCCGCTGTACAACGAGAAATTCTATTTCACCCCTGGGGACGCGCAGACGGCGTCGAACACAACGGGCGGATTCGCGGTCTGGAAGACGCGCTATGCCACGATCGGCGTGCTCATCTGCTGGGACCAGTGGTACCCGGAAGCGGCGCGCATCACGGCGCTGCTCGGCGCAGAGGTGCTCTTCTATCCCACCGCGATCGGCTGGCATCCCTCGGAGAAGGACGAATTCGGCGAAGCACAGGTGCAGGCCTGGCAGACGGCGCAGCGCGCGCACGCCATCGCCAACGGCGTCTACGTCGCTTCACCCAACCGGTGCGGCCACGAGGACGAGCCGGGCACGAACGGATTGGAGTTCTTCGGCCATTCGTTCATCGCCGATCCGTTCGGACGCGTGCTCTTCGAAGCCGAGACGGAGCCGGAAGTGCTGGTGGCGGAGTGCGATCCCGCGGTCATCGAGAGCACGCGCCGCAGCTGGCCATTCCTCCGCGACCGCCGCATCGACGCTTACGGCCAGATCCTGAACCGCTACATCGGCAGATAGCGCCACCACAGTACTCCAAACTCCCAACTCCAAACTGCCCACTCCCCACGTGGATTCCGCTCGGAAGCAATCGGATTCTGCCAACCCACCGAGAATGCCCGCCGAGTGGGAGCCGCACACGGCGACGTGGATCGCCTGGCCGCATCACGAGCCCGACTGGCCCGGCAAGCTGGAGGCGATCACGTGGGTGTACGCCGAGATCGTGCGCGCGCTCGCACTGTCCGAGCCGGTCGAGATCCTGTGCAACGACGAGAGCTCGCGCTCGCTCGCAGCCGACAACCTTGCCGCGCATCACGTCGACGATTCACACTTCCGTCTGCACGTCGTTCCGACGGACCGCGTCTGGCTGCGCGACTCCGCGCCCACCGGCGTATTGCATCACGGCTCGCTGCAATGGGTAGGCTGGGCCTTCAACGCGTGGGCGAAGTACGACAACTACGCGCTCGATGCCCGGGTACCCGACGCGGTCAGCGAGCTCAGCGGCTGGCCGCTGATCCGCGCCGAGCGCCCGGACGGAATGGGTCCGCTCGTGCTGGAAGGCGGCGGGATCGAGGCGAACGGAGCCGGGACGCTGCTCGTGACGGAGGAGTGGCTCCTAGCCGACGTGCAGGTGCGCAATCCCGGGATGACGCGCAAGCAATACGAGGAAGCGTTCGCGAAGTACCTCGGCATCTCCCACACCGTGTGGCTCGGCGAAGGCTGCGTCGGCGACGACACGCATGGCCACATCGACGACGTCGCGCGCTTCACGTCGGTCGACACGGTCGCGCTCGCGTACGAGGAGGACCCCGCCGACGAGAACCACGCCCGCTCACTCGACAACCTCCGGCGGCTCGAGCACGCTTCGCGGCAGCGCCCGCTGCACGTGGTCAAGCTGCCCTTCCCCGAGCCGGTCATGATGCGCGGCGAGAGGTTGCCAGCGAGCTACGCCAACTTCTACATCGCCAACGGCGCGGTGCTGGTTCCTACCTTCAACGATCCGGCGGATCGCATCGCGCTGCACACGCTGGCCGATCTATTCCCCGGCAGGCGCGTCGTCGGCATCCACGCCACCGATCTGGTCTGGGGCCTGGGCACGCTGCACTGTCTCACCCAGCAGCAGCCCAAGGCTCCGCGCGCGGCAGCAGGGGCGTAGCGTGGGCGGCGTCGCCCGCCCCCGGGCGTACACGGTCGTCTACGACGGCGATTGCCGAGTGTGCAGGCGAGTGATCGAGCGGCTCCGCGGCTGGGATCGCCACGGGAAGCTCGAGCTCGTCCCCTCGCAGGCGCCGGGCGTGGCGGCACGCTTCCCCTGGATCGCACCGACCGCACTTACCGAGTCGATGCAGGTCGTACGCGCGTCCGACGGACGGACGTGGCAAGGCGCGGCGGCAATCGAGCGGCTGCTCGACATCCTCCCGCGCGGGCGCTGGATCGCCTGGATGTTCCGCGTTCCCCTCGCTCGCGGGATCGCCGAGCGGCTGTACCGCTGGTTCGCCGGGAACCGCTATCGCATGGGCTGCGGCGAGCACTGCCGGCCACACCCGGGGCACGGAAGCGAATAGCTTTTCCGGAGCCATGACAGATTCGAACAATGCGGTCGTGTTGCTCAGCGGCGGCCTCGACTCGGCAACCACGGCCGCGGTCGCGCGGCGCGACGGCTTCCGGCTGCACGCGCTCAGCGTGGACTACGGCCAGCGACACGCCGTCGAGCTCGACTCCGCGCGGCGCGTCGCGGCGGACCTGGCCGTCGCGCAGCACGTCGTCGTGCGCGTGGATCTGCGCGCGATCGGAGGCTCGGCGCTCACCGCCGACATCGCCGTACCGAAGAACCAGGACCCCGCGGCCGACCGGATACCGGTTACCTACGTGCCCGCGCGAAACACGCTGCTGCTGTCCCTGGCGCTGGCATTCGCGGAGGTCGTCGATGCATTCGACATTTTCATCGGTGTGAATGCACTCGATTACAGCGGTTATCCCGACTGCCGCCCGGAATTCATCCGCGCGTTCGAGAAGCTCGCCGACGTGGCGACCAAGGCCGGTACGACCGGGGGCGCGTTCACGATTCACGTGCCCCTCATCGACTCCTCCAAGGCCGATATCATCCGGCTGGGCACGGAGCTCGGCGTGAGCTACGCGAGCACGACGAGCTGCTACGATCCCGACACCCAGGGCCGCGCGTGCGGCGAGTGCGATTCGTGTCAGCTCCGGCTGCGCGGGTTTGCCGAGGCCGGGATTGCAGATCCGGCAGCCTACGCGTCCCGCTGAGTAGCATGTACACCGTCAAGGAAATCTTCTACACGCTGCAGGGCGAGGGCGCGCACGCAGGACGCGCGGCGGTGTTCTGCAGATTCGCGGGGTGCAACTTGTGGAGCGGGCGCGAGCAGGATCGTGAGTCCGCCACGTGCACGTTCTGCGATACCGACTTCGTTGGGGTCGGCCCGGACGGCGGAAAGTTCGCGACCGCGAACGAGCTGGCCGCGGCGGTGGCGGCGCGGTGGCCTGCGGCCCGCGAGCGCCCGTTCGTCGTCTGTACGGGCGGCGAGCCGCTCCTTCAGCTCGATTCCCCCGCGATCGAAGCGCTGCATGCGCGTGGCTTCGAGGTGGCCGTCGAGAGCAACGGCACCCAGCCGGCGCCCCCGGGCATCGACTGGATCTGCGTGAGCCCCAAGGCGGAAGCGGACGTGGTGCTCACGGCGGGCAACGAGCTCAAGCTGGTATTTCCGCAGGAGAAAGCGCCGCCGGAGAAGTTCGCCTCGCTGCGCTTCGATCATTTCTTTCTGCAGCCAATGGACGGACCGGACGTGGAGCGCAACACGCGGCTCGCGCTCGATTACTGCCTCGCGCACCCGCGGTGGCGGCTGAGCCTGCAGACCCATAAGCTGCTCGGGATCAGATGACGCTTTCCTGCATGACCCACCTCGAGTGCGGCGCGTGCGGCGCCGGGCATGACGCCGGCGCCGTGCAGAACGTCTGCATCCAGTGCGGCAAGCCGCTGCTCGCACGGTACGACCTCGTGGCCGCCGCCAAGACTCTTACGCGCGAGTCGCTGCGCGCGAGGCGGAGCGATCTCTGGCGCTACGCGGAGGTACTGCCCGTGGCCAGTGCGGCCAACATCGTTTCGCTGGGTGAAGGCTCCACTCCGTTGCTCGCAGCCCCGCGGCTCGGGGCGGAGCTCGGCTGCGGCGGGCTGTACATCACGGACGAAGCGGGCAACCCGACGCAGAGCTTCAAGTCGCGTGGAATGGCCGTCGCTGTCTCGCGGGCGAAGGAGCTGGGCGTCGGGAAAGTCGCCGCGCCGTCCGCCGGCAACGCGGGTGGCGCGCTCGCCGCCTACGCGACGCGCGCGGGAATGGAAGCGTACCTCTTCATGCCGCGCGACACGCCGCGCGCGAACATCTTCGAGGCGACGTTCACCGGAGCGCACGTGCGTCTCGTGGACGGGCTGATCACCGACTGCGGCGCCGAGGTAGCGCGCGGAAAGGAGAGCGAAGGCTGGTTCGACGTTTCCACGCTGAAGGAGCCGTACCGTGTCGAGGGCAAGAAGACGCTCGGCTACGAGCTGGCCGAGCAGCTCGATTGGACGCTGCCGGACGTGATCGTCTATCCCACCGGCGGCGGGACCGGCTTGATCGGGATGTGGAAGGCATTCGCGGAGATGGAGGAGCTCGGGTGGATAGGATCAGCCCGGCCAAAAATGGTTTCGGTGCAGGCCGACGGCTGCGCGCCGATCCTGCGCGCATTCGAGAAGGGAGTGCGCTTCGCCGACGAATTTCCGAACGCCGCGACGATTGCGTCGGGGCTGCGCGTCCCCAAGGCGATCGGCGACTTTCTCATCCTCGACGCGCTCCGCGAGTCCGGCGGCACCGCCGTAGCGGTCAGCGACCCCGAGCTGATCCAGGGGGCGCGCGACATCGCGCGCTGCGAGGGGATCTTCGCCTGTCCCGAGGGCGGCGCGTGCGTGCCCGCCGTACGCCGGCTCGTCGTGGACGGGACGATCAAGCCCGACGACCGCGTGGTAATCTTCAATACCGCAGCGGGCGTCAAATACCTCGATACCTACGCGTAATGACCGACACGCTTCCCGATCGCGCCAGTGCGCTGGCGCTGATGAACGAGTACACGGCGAGTGAATCGCTGCGCAAGCACATGCTCTCCGTGGAGGCGGCGATGCGCGCGTATGCCGTCAACCTCGGCGAGGACCCGGAACGCTGGGGGCTCGCTGGCCTGATGCACGACTTCGACTACGAGCGCTTTCCGAACGACGCCCATTCGGCCACCGAGGAGCATCCGGCGCACGGTGTCCGTGTGCTGCGCGAGCGCGGCTACCCGGAAGACGTGCTGCAGGCGATCCTCGGGCACGCCGGCTACACCGGCGTGGCCCGCGAGACGGCCATGGCGAAGACACTGTTCGCAGTCGACGAGCTGACCGGCCTCATCACCGCGACGGCGCTGGTGAAGCCGACGCGCAGCGTGCACGACGTGGACGCCCGCTCCGTGAGGAAGAAAATGAAAGACAAGGCGTTCGCGCGCGGCGTGAGCCGCGAGGACGTCATTCACGGAACCGAGCAGCTCGGAGTCGAGCTGGACACGCACATCCAGTTCGTAATCGCGGCCATGCAGTCGTGCGCGGCCGAGTTGGGACTCCAGGGGACAGTGACTGGTGATCAGTGACTGGTGATCAGTGACTAGTGATTAGTGACTAACAAAACTTCTCCTGCCACTGTTTGGAATTCCCGGCTGCTGTTACCAATCACTAATCACCAATCACCAATCACCAATCACCGTCATGCCCGCCAAAGCCAGACCCCCCGCGGCCGCGCCAGTCGGCAACTTCGTGCGCCACCACTTCCGCCACTTCAACGCGGCGGCTCTGGTAGACGCGGCCGACGACTACATCGCGCATCTAGACGGCGGCGGGAAGATGCTGGTCACTCTCGCCGGCGCCATGAGCACCGCCGAGCTGGGGCTGTCGCTCGCCGAGATGATCCGGCAGGACAAGGTTCACGCGATCTCGTGCACCGGCGCGAATCTCGAGGAGGACGTCTTCAATCTCGTGGCGCACGACTGCTACGAGCGCGTGCCGAACTACCGGTCGCTGACGGCGGATCAGGAGGAAGATCTACTGAATCGCCACATGAACCGGGTCACCGATACGTGCATCCCCGAGATGGAAGCGATGCGGCGGATCGAGAACGAGGTGCTGGCGGAGTGGGTCGCTGCGGACAAGAAGGGTGAGGCGTACTTTCCGCACGAGTTCCTGTACAGGATTCTCCTCAGCGGCCAGCTCGAGTCCAGCTACCAGATAGATCCGAAGGACTCATGGCTTGTGGCTGCGGCGCAGAAGAACCTCCCCATGTTTGTGCCCGGGTGGGAGGATTCGACACTGGGGAACATGTACGCCGGGCACGTCATAGCCGGCGACCTGAAGAACGTGCACACGGTTCGCACCGGGATCGAGTACATGACCCGGCTGGCCGAGTGGTACACCGAGACCGCGCCGCGCACGTCGGTGGGCTTCTTCCAGATCGGCGGCGGCATCGCCGGCGACTTCCCCATCTGCGTCGTGCCGATGCTGCACCAGGACCTGAAGCGCGACAGCGTGCCGCTGTGGGGCTATTTCTGCCAGATCAGCGATTCGACCACGAGCTACGGATCGTACTCGGGTGCCGTACCGAATGAGAAAATCACGTGGGGCAAGCTGGGCAAGGACACGCCGAAGCACGTGATCGAGTCGGATGCGTCGATAGTTGCGCCGCTTGTCTTTGCGTTGGTACTAGGCTGGTAACAACGCTGCGTGCTGCGTACTGCGTCCTGGCC
>JBPCPS010000216.1:0-5627 GCA_050998915.1 Gemmatimonadaceae bacterium | reverse complement strand
TGCGTCGAGTAAAAAGACGAGGCGGAAAAGCGCAGGTCGTTCTCGAAGAAGGAGTCGGTGCCGTGCCCGTGGAAGTGGGATTCTCCGGTAGCGTTCCGACGTGGGCACAATTGACGGCGGCGAAGCTCCCGGAAGGAGGACCGCCGCCGCCCAGCTCCGTGGAGCTGGCAGCCACCATTTCGCTCGAGCCTGCCGATCTGGACGCGGCCATGCAGCCGGCCGGCTTTTCGTGCGGCGTACCCTTTCTGTTCGTGCCGCTCCGGGATCGCGTCGCGCTCGCGTCGGCGAGGCCCGACATGGACGCATGGAGAGCTGCCCTCGCAGATTTCTGGGTGCCCGATCTGTTTCTCTTCACCCGCGACGTCGAGCAGCCGGACTCTCACTTTCACGCACGCATGTTCGCGCCCCTACTCGGCGTCTCCGAGGACCCTGCGACCGGTAGCGCCGTCGCCGCGCTCGCGGGCTATCTGGTCGCGAACCAGCGGCTCGCAGACGGCCGCCACAACTGGCGCATCGAGCAGGGTTTCGAAATGGGCCGGCCGAGCTTTCTCGAGCTGGAGAGCGACGTGCGCGACGGAATCGTTTACACCGTGCGGGTCGGCGGGAACGCGGTGATTGTGAGCGAGGGCGAGCTGCGACTGGGCTGAACGTCGCGCGCCGTGGTCAGTCGAGCGGCTCGATCCGGAGTGGGATGCCGTATTTCCGGGCGATGGTCTGGAAGCGCGGATTCGTGCGCAACCAGTCGAACTCGGGTAGACTCGCGTCGCCCAGCTGGTCACCGACTCGTGAATATGCCAGCTCGATCAGTTGTAGCGTTTCGTCTTCGTCGCGCAGAATGTTGAAGACCCTGGCGAGTAGCATTTCCCGCCCCGGTGCTGGATTGCGGACGTGCGGCCGGACGAGCGCGAGCGCGCGAACGCGATCTCCGCGGACGGCTGCGGCGATGGCGTGAATGATTTCCGCTGATCGCTCCGTATCGGCGACACCTCCCATGCGGTTCAATTCGGCAATCGAGTCAATCCGATCCGCATCGCGAAGCAGCACATAGGCGCCAATGGCATTGTTATGCAGGGACACTAGCCTCGGCGCGAGTTCGAGGGCCGGACGGCGTGCCGCCAGCGCTTCGCGCGGACGGTTTCCAACTGTGTATGCGCGCATCAAGCCTACAAACAGCTGGGGGTTCAGCGGCTCGAGCTCCGTTGCGGTGCGCGCGGCAATCAGCGCCGGCGCGGCACGGCCCTGGCGGGTGAGGCAGTTCGCGTGAAAATAATGCAGGCGGCCTGAGCGGGGGTCGAGTGAGATGGCTCGTCGGAACTGTATACCGGCGTCTTCGAACGCGCCGCGTACACACTGCACCGTGCCGAGAACCATATACGCATCGGTCAGGCTGCTGTCGAGTTGCAAGGCGCGCCTGGCGTTCGTCTCCGATGCAGCCATGGCTTCGAGCGGGACGCCGTATCCCCAAGTGGATGCGACATAAATGGTCTCAGCGAGGCCGGCGTACGCTGCGGCGAAGCTGCTATCTCGTGCGATCGCGCGCTCGAAGTGCTCGCGTGCGGGAACGAGCGCCGTGCCGCGCTGCGTGAGGAGATACCGGCCCCTCAGATACAGCTCGTATGCCTCGGGATCGGCCGTTCCTCGTTTGACGATCGGCGTGCCGCGCGAGGACGCGAGCCGGATCTCGAGCGCGTCAACGATCGCACGCGAAATGTCTTCCTGTAGCCCGAACACGTCCGTCATCTCGCGGTCGTACGTGTCCGACCAGAGGTTGTAGCCGGTAGAGACGTTCGTCAGCTGCGCCGAGACGCGCAGGCGGTTTCCGGCACGGCGTACGCTGCCACCGAGCACGGCCGAAACCCCGAGCTTGGTGCCGACCGAGCGGACGTCTTCGTTCTTCCCCTTGAACGAGAAGGACGAGCTCCGCGCCGCTACCTGCAATCCCTCGACTTTGGACAGCGCACTTATCAGCTCTTCGCTCAGTCCGTCGCTCAGGTACTCGTTGTCGGCAGAGCCGCCGATATTCGCGAATGGCAGGACCGCTATGGTTTTCAGCGCTTCGTCGGCTGTGGCGGGCGCGTCGTCCCGACCGCTCATGAGCCACGCGGCCACCAGTCCCGCGGCACTTGCGGCCACGAACCCGTATACAGCGACGCGGCGCGTGAGCCTCGATCGCGCCGTGCGCCCAACGGGAAGCGCCGTCGTCGGCGCCAAGCCGCCCGTCGGCGTGCTCATGCTTTCCAGGTCGTGCAGCGCCTCGTCCGCACTCCGCGGCCGGTCAGCAGGCCGCTTTTTGAGAAGTCTCATCACCAACCCGGCGAGTACGGGCGGAGTGCTCGGTCGCCGTGTCTCCACCGGCTCGGGAGTCTCCGTCGCCTGGGCCGCGAGCATCGCGGCCGGCGACCGCGCCGAAAACATTTTTTGTCCGGTCAGCATCTCGTACGCCACAGCACCGACGGCGTACAGATCAGCGCGACTGTCGACCGCCGGGTCTGCCGCAGCCTGCTCAGGCGCCATGTACGCCGGCGTGCCGAGCGCGACGCCGAGCGACGTCAGTCCGCCAGAGCCGGCGTTGGTGGAGGCGGACAACGCTTTTGCGACCCCGAAATCCGCGACCAGCGCGTGATGCTTCGAGAGGAGCACGTTCTCCGGCTTGATGTCGCGGTGCACGAGACCATGCTCATGCGCGTGGGACAGCGCTTCCAGCATATCCCGCATGTACCGCACGACTTCCGGAAGCGGCAACTCTCCCTCGCGGTCCAGCTTTGCGCGGAGCGACTCGCCTTCGACGAACGGCATCGTGTAGTAGGGAAGTCCCTCCGCCGTCCCGGTCGCAAGTACCGGCACGATGCACGAGTGCTGGAGCTGCGCCGCCATCTGGATCTCCCGTCTGAACCTATCGGCGTTGACAGACGCGGCGAGCTCGGGGGGAAGGACCTTGATCACCACCTTCCTGCCGAGCGCGGTCTCGCGCGCGACGAACACGCGCGACATTCCCCCGCCCCCTAACTCCCTCTCGATCTCGTACGCCGAGCCAAGGGCGACCTGCAGCCGCGCGCGCAGATCCGACGAAGGCTCCGTCATACGCAGTCGCTCACTACTGGACGTACCTGAGGATGTCGTACACGTAGCGAACGCCGAACGCGATGTTCTCCAGTGAAACGCGCTCGTTGTTGCCATGCACGCCTCGCTGCCGCTCCGCGTCCGGGATCTTGAACGGATCCAACCCATAGGTCTGGATCCCGAGGCGCTGATACGTCGGCCGGTCGGTAGCGGCAGTGAGCATCGTTGTCGTCACGAACGCACCCGCGTCGAGCCCCGCCGACGCGCGCTCGATCGCGCGGAACATGTCCGACGTAATCGAGCTTTGCAGCGGTGCTTTCGGCCCGAGGATGGTGCTGAATCTCACGCTGGTATCGTTGACGACCCGTTGCAGCTCCGCCAGCACTGCCACGGAATCCTGGTCCGGAAGCAGCCGGACATCGACGTCCGCCGTCGCTTCGGGCGGAATGACGTTCGTCTTGTTGGATCCGGTGAGCACGGTCACGGAGATCGTCGTGCGAAGGTACGCGTTCCAGAAAACGTTGCTGAGGATCCAGGAGCGGGCCGCCGGAATCTCGATCGAGTTCCGGATGTCGTAAAGCCAGCCGCGTTGCGGCTCCTGGTACAATCGGGAGATGTCCCGGAAGTATTTCTCGACGCCGGGCGTCAGGTGGATCGGCGTTTCGTACGCGGCGAGGCGCGCGAGGGCCGTGACCAGCTTCGATACGGGATTGTCGCGCGTCGGTCGCGAGCCGTGCGAGGGCGTGCCCTGGACGCGGAGCTTCTGCCAGAACGTCCGCTTCTCGGCGACGCTTACGCCGAAGTATTTGAGCTTGCCGTCTTCGATGAGATTCTGGCCGCCCTCGGTGATGAGAAATTCCACGTCGCGCAGCAAGTCCGCATGGCGCTGCGCGAACACCACAGCGCCCGTCGACCCGAGTTCCTCATCCGCATTCGCGATGAAGACGATGTCACGGTTGAGGGGGACGCCCGACCGCTTGATGGCGATCATGGCCATGAGGTGCATGATGCCCTCTCCCTTCATGTCGATCGCGCCGCGCCCCCACAGATAGCCGTCGCGAATCTCCCCTGAGAACGGCGGAACGGTCCAGAACGATGGCGTAGCGGGGACGACATCTATATGATGTACGAGCGCAATCGCCTTCTTGGAGCCGTTCCCCTTGAGGCGTGTGTAAAGATTCGCGCGTCCCGCGCCCAGCTCGGCGGTATCGAGCAACTGCACCTCGAACCCTTCCCGCTCCAGCAAGTTCTTCAGGAAACGCGCGCCGGCGAGCTCGTTCCCCGGCGGGTTGCTGGTATCGCTCCGCAGGTACTCGGCAAGGACTCGAGTGGTTTCCTGTGTGAGCGCGCTCCAATCGACCGGGCGCTGAGCTCGCGGGCCGGGGCTCGACCTCGTCTGGGCAGGCAGAGGCGCGCAGGCAATGGCCATCAACACGGTGCAGCCGGCGACGGCGCGAGCGAAGGGGCGGGGCGAATAGATCATTGAACGGTCGAGGGGCGGGGAAAGGCCAACGGTACCGAAACCTCGGGAGGGTGGGGGGGAAAGGCAAGCGCAGCGCGGGCTGTGTTGGCCGGTGAAACCGTTCGACTCCAAGGACGTAGAGGCGTGAGACACGCAGCGTCTTATCCGACTAGCTGCGCAGAGGTATCATTTCCGCCAACTATGCCGACCTCTACTGTAGACCCCACCACGGGAAAGATCGAAGGTGAGCCATACCTGCACGCGGTGAGCGCCAGGCTCTCGCGCATCGATTCCGTAGACCTGCTTCGCGGAATAGTCATGGTGATCATGCTCCTGGATCACACGCGCGACTTCACCCACTGGGGGGTGGCGCAGTTCGACCCGACCGATCTCGCCCGCACCAGCCCGGCCCTTTTCTTAACGCGCTGGATCACGCATTACTGTGCGCCGATCTTCGTGTTCCTGGCCGGTACCAGCGCGTTCCTGCAGCTCTCGCGCGGCAAGACGAAGCCCGAGCTCTCCCGTTTTCTCTGGACCCGCGGACTCTGGCTCATCCTGCTCGAGGTTACGGTTGTGCGCTTCGGAGTTTTCTTCAACCTCGATTACACCTTCATCGGTGCACTGCAGGTGATCTGGGCGCTGGGGTGGTCCATGATCTTTCTCGCCGCCCTGATCCACCTCCCGCTCAGGATCGTCGGGGCGCTCGGGGTGGGGATGATGCTGCTGCATAATCTGCTGGATCCGATAAAAGTCCCGCAGTGGCAGGGGCCGGGGTCCCCTGTGCCGGATGCTCTGGGCAAGCTCTGGATGGTCCTGCACCAGCAGGGGGCATTCCCGGTGGCCGGGTTTCCCTCGCCGGTGGTGTACGTGCTGTACCCGCTCATCCCATGGATCGGGGTGATGGCTGCCGGCTACGCCTTCGGCGCGATTTACCAGCTCGAACCCGAGCGCCGGAAGGCGATCCTCCTCCGGCTCGGGCTCGGAGCGACGGCAGCGTTTATCGCGCTCCGCGCGTTGAATGTCTATGGCGACCCATCGCGCTGGTCGGCCCAGAAGTCGGGCGTATTCACGGTACTCTCATTCCTGAACGTCACGAAGTACCCGC
>JBPCPS010000215.1:0-7079 GCA_050998915.1 Gemmatimonadaceae bacterium | reverse complement strand
TCTACTACGCTCAGCGGCCAGCGACACCCGTCGCGTGAATCAAAGACGCGGAGTCTCCATCAAACCCAGGGCGATTCAATCTGCGAATGCGTGGCGTGGATTGCGGCGCGAGGCAAGAGCACCTTCTGCTACGGCAGCACGAACCGATAACCCCGTCCTCGCACCGTTTCGATGCGATAGGTGACGGGCAGGTCGTGGCGGAGTTTTGCGCGCAGACCGCTAACGTGCCGCTCGAGCACGTTGTTGTCGGGCGCAAAGTCCACGCCCCATAGCGCATTGAGGATGGCGTCGCGCTCGAGTACCTGGCCGGGCTTGGCCGCGAGCAGGTACAACAGGGCCTGTTCGAGTGCGGTGAGGCGGATCCTGACGTTGCCCACGCGGACGCTGCGGGCCACCAGGTCGATTTCCAAGACGCCCACGCGGAGAGTTGAGACTGCTCGGTAAGCACCGTAGCTACGCCGCATCAAGGCGCGAATGTGCGCCCGTAACTCTTCTGGCACCAACGGCTCGCTAACAACGTCGTCGAAACCGGCATCAAGGGCTGCCACCCGGGTGGCAAGCTCATCCTTTCGGACAAGTCCGATGATTGGCAGCTTGCCTAAAGCGCCTTCGGAGAGCTCGGCAATCAGGCGGGCGGCGTCCCAGTCGAGATGCGTCACAACGAGATTCGGCCGCCACTCTCTGGTCGCGCGCAGGCCGCTGACCGCCGTCCGCTCGACCCTGGCGTCGTACTGCGGAGGCCGTACGGTGTGCGCAATGAGCCGGCCCATTTCGACATCGGCGGCAACAACCAAGACCCGTACTGGGCCGGATGCGGTTTGCGTCACCGGCAGGTCCCATCACGCACGTCGATGCCTTCATTGCCAGCGCGAGTTCCGTCACGCGGTGGGGTCCGGCTTCCCTCGCCCGGCGAGGCCGAAAAGTCTGTGCTGTGGGCGCTCCGCCCGCGGTGCCGCTGCGGTTGAGCGCTGTGGCGACGCAAGCAACTAATAGTATCCAACTGCTTCGACCAGACAACCCCATCGACCATCCCGGAGCACAGTCCAGGCTGTTCCACCGTCGAGCTCGCCTACTTCGGCGGCTCACACGGAAGACGAGCCCGCAGCATTCATGGGCGTGCCGCCGGGTGTCGACGCTGCACGTGTATCAACCTCCGCGAGATGCGCCTGAACCACACCTTTTTTGTGTCAGTTCGTCAGCGTGGCATCACCGCGATGACGGTGATCGGCGCGCTTATGGTCACCGCGGCCTCAGCGTTCCCCGACTCGGCAGCGATGCGGCGCACCGTCGTGCCATCTGCGACAGCTACAAAGCGGTCGCCGTACGAGAAGAGTCCCGTCCGATAGCCCGGCGCCACTACCGTAGAGGCGCCGTTGCGGTAGCGCACGAGCACCCGATCGGCGGCTCCGACTGCGCGCCAGGTAAGGACTGAGCCGTCGGGCATGATCCCGATAGGCAGCTCATCGATACCCGCCGGCGTGAGCACGCTCTCTCCCGCACTGTGGCGCAGAAGGACCGTAAAGCGCGCTCGCTCACCGGTTCGGTCGACGCGTTGGAATAGCTGAGCAGTGTCCGTCGCATCGAACAGCGCATCCGAGGAGACCCACGTCCACCCAGTCCCATCAAGCCGGTACGTGCCGGCACGGCGGGTATCGCTTGGCTGTTCCTGATAGACGGTGAGGCCGAACGGAGTCCATTTCAGCGAGGCGAGTACGTTTCCACCTGCCTGGATCTCCTGGGTGGTGCCGGCTGACCAAGTCATCACTCGTGTCCCGCAGCCATCGCAGCTGGCCAGGAACGCGAGGCGCGACCCATCCGGCGACCAAGCCGCCGCATCCTGCCGCGGGATAATGGGGATCGCTAACACGTTGGTCGCCTTAGTGACGACGTCGATCAGGAAGGCTAGAGCCTCCGCCTGTGCGCCCCGACAGGCCGCGAGAAGGCGCGCCTTGCTTGGGGCGAGGAGCATGACGGGCCTGCCCGAGCAAGCCGTGGTGAATACGTCCGTCGCCTGAACGCTCACGCGTGAAATTGAGCCGTCGAATGCACCGACGAAGACCGGGGGTACTTCTGTGCCCCGTGGTGTTTCCGAGACCCGTGGTGCTTCGGAGCCATGCGGCGCTTCGAAGCCCCGTGGTGTTGCCGTGACCTGGGCTGCGACTCCGTCGTTTGTCGTCACTCGGAGTGCGGGGGAAGTGAGCATGAAGCCTACGGAGACGGCGACTAACAAGGCGCCCAGCAGTGCGATCTTGAGGTTTCGGCTACTCACGCCCACTCCTTCCGCCTTACTCCGCGCTCACGCCAGGATGTTGCAGCGGAACGGAAGGTACCCAGCTGCTGCATACGAATTGAAGTCGTAGTAGTCCAGTCTGACGCGGCCGTCATCGCCGACGGCTTGGTAGACATACGCGCCGCCCACGACGTTGAAGTAGTTCATAGCGATATGCACGTCGTACTTGTCCATGACGTCGCCGGGTTGCTGCGCATACCAGTCGCTGAGTTGCGTGCAATACTCGGGGCCGATGAGGTGAAAGTCCGCGTGCTTCCAGCTATTGAGGTCCCAGCACCTTTGGATGAAACCCGAACAGTCGACGCCACTCGCATCGCTCAGGGTAGCCCCAGTGGTGACGTCGCCCGCGTCGAGGTTGTTGTTCATATCGGTGAGGAAGCCGGAGATCGTCTGCCAGCCACCCCACTTGTATGGAATCTCGTCGTAGTACACGTCGTAGGTCGTCAAGAACGCAGGTTTTCCACGCGCCGCCGAGTTGCCGTTCCAGTTGGCTGAGTTGCACCACCACTGCGTGTTGTTGTACGCGTCCGCCAATGCGATCGCCTGATTGCGCGTAAGGGTCTGGAGTCCACGCTCGGGCGGCGCGACAGTGGCGGCCATCGCACTGGGCGCACCCAGCCACGACGGGCTCCGGGAGGCGAACTGGGCTTGCGCCAAAGAGAACTTCACAAAGAGCAACTCGTGAATCTCGACCGCGTTCTCGGTCACGTACGTGCCAAATACGCGCCCGTCCGGCGCGAGGGCAATGGGATTGCGCGGAACGTGGATCGTCCCATCTAGCGGCAGCTCCGCGATCGCGTCCCACTCGTCACCAGAGGCGCGCCAAACGGTCTTGCTCGGCCGGCCTCCCGCGAGCTCTTGATCAACGACAACATAGGTGTTGTCGGCCGCGTCAGTACCCAAGTACCAAGCGTTATAGAGACGTCCAACGCTCGTCACCTTCAGCGAGCTTCGGTGAGGGCGCACCACCGTGGCAATCTGCCCACGGTCACCCGGAGAGGCTGCCAATTCGACGCGCACATACTCCTCATCAGCACGCTGGCGCATCGCTCGCGTGAATTCTTTCTCTGATGCATCGTGGTCGGCAGCAACGCCGACGCCGCTCGCAACAAGCTGCACCGTGGCGTAGTCGGCCACGTGGGCTTCCACAGCCGTGAGCGTTGCAGCTGCCAGGCGCGTAATCTTCCCTTGCAGCCGTGACGGGACGCGGAATTCGGAGATGACACTGGATCCGGCCGCCAGGATGACTCTGTCGCCGAAACGGTCGAGAATCCACGTGCGGCCGCCAACATCCAAGGCGTCGTATGGGCCGACGAACGGCGGCACAGCCGTCGTCGCGACCGCCCCCTGATCCTTCCACCTGTGAATTCGTCCGTTGATCGTGTCCGTCAGCACGAACGTGCCGTCGGAATTGACCCGCAGTGACTGGGGCCCTGCCGGCTTGATCTGGACACCGGACCTCAGGCCCACTTGGTTGGATCTGCCGCCACGAGCAAACGTTCGTACGAGTCTCGTAGGCAATCTCCCACTCGCGAGAACGGACTGCATCGCGCCTGGGATGAACACCATGGCCGCTGCGGCGGCCGAGGTCGCAAGACCGGCCTTGATCACTGACCTGCGTGACAGACGCATGAGACCTCCCTGTGCTCGCGTAGGGCGATGCCTTGTCCACTACTTCGATGTGGCACTTAACGAGACATCGCGCACCGTAGAGCGCGGACGATCCTCATACATGACGGAACCGTTATGTGGGAACCGATGCACGCGCGGGACGCGCCTCAGGAAGACAACGTATAGGGCGCGGCGCACGCAGCCGCTGGGCCGGCGTGTCGAAGCGGGTCGCACGCCCGGTTCGAAGGTTCGCGCGCTTGATACGCGTCACGCCGCCATTCTGGGGAGCGGCGGCAACACCTCCAGCGCCAGACTCCTGGCTGCGCGTTCTAGAAGAACCTCCAATCCGTCTCGAGTGCGGCGAGCGGATAGAGCTGTTGGCCCAAACGACGGGCTGTCACGTAGGCGAACACGGCATCCTGGACCGAGAACAGGTGCGTTCCCGGCTCGTGTAATGAAGTCGTGCTTGGCGGCGTTGTAGATACCGAAGTAGGCCCACAGGTTTCCCACGTCACCGAATCGAGTCGGCGTTTGACGCTGCTGTTTCGAATCCTGACCGACCGACACTTTGTGGCGACAGTCGGTGCCAACCGAGACCCTCGAACTCGCGGAGGTTCCTCGAATCTGCCTTCAGGGGGCGACAGGAACTCCCGGTCACCCCTGCCAGTTAGTGTCGGTCGAACTACGCCGCCCGCCGCCGCCGGGCGTCATCGCGGTCGCGGTCAGCGCCCTGCCCTACCGCGTGCCCAGGCGATCAGCTCGTCGGCGGCCAGGCAGTTGAGGATGCGCTCGCGTGGGATCCCGGCGCTGATGGCGGCCGCGATCCCGATGTCGAGGAAGCGCAGCTCCTCCGCGTTGTGGGCATCGGTGCCGATCGAGACCCGCCCGCCCGCCCGCTTCACATGGCCGAGAAGCTCCACGTCGAGGTCCTGCCGGTCCGGATACGAATCGATCTCGAGGGCCGTGTCGAGCTCCGCCGAACGCTCCGCGACCCGTGCCCAATCGGCGGTCAGGCCGAGCCGGAAGTTCCAGATCCGCCCGCGCGGATGCGCGAGCACGTGGATCGTCGGGTTCTCCAGCGCAGCGAGGTAGCGGCCCGTCTGATCCTCCGTGCTGCGCAGCTTGGAGTGGAATGCGCCGAGGACCAGGTCGAGCTCGCGAAGCGCCGGCCGCTCCAGGTCCTCGATCCCCTGCGGCGAGAGATTCATCTCGATCGACCGCAGCACCCGCGGCGTCATGTTTCGTCGGTTCAACGCGGCGATCTCCTCCCCTTGCCGCGCGAGGCGCGCTTCGTCCATCCCGTTCGTGATGGCGAGACCCTTGGAGTGGTCGGTGATGGCGATGACATCGCGACCGAGCGCTGCGGCCGCGTCCACCATCGCGGCGAGCGGGAGCGCGCCGTCGGTCTCGCTCGTGTGCATCTGGAGATCGCTGCGCACCGCGTCCCGCCAGCCGGGGTGCGCATCGACGATCGCGCGGCACTCCGCGTACGACCGGAAGCCGCTCCGGATGGCCGGCGGCTCCGCGAGGTCCGGTGGCTCGCGCAGCCACTCCAACATCCGTGCGCTGATCCACGGTCCGACGCCCGCGAGATCGGTGAGCGAAAGACCGGCGTCGGCCATGCGCCAGGCCTCTTCCGGCCACATCAACGCCCGCCGGGCGGCCCGGCGGAGAGCCCTGCGGCGCTGATCCTTCTCCGTCTCCGCGGCGCAGGCGAAGAGCTCGGCCAGCCGGATGTTCGTGAGGGCGCTAGCGGACAACGACTCCATCCCGGTTGGCGAGCGCATCGTCGAGGTACGCCCGGGCGAAGTCGGTCAGCCCGGCAGCTTCTCCGGGTCGAACCAGCCCCACTCAGGCGCCTCGTCGTTCGGCCGGAGGTGGCCGCCCGCGCTCCGGCAGGTGAAGACGCAGGTGATGAAGTGCGTGAGCTGCCCGTCCGTGGTGCGGATCACCTGATGTGCCGGATCGGAGTGGATCGCCACGAGCCGGAGCATCTCCACGTCTAGGCCGGTCTCCTCGCGGATCTCGCGCCCGAGCCCCGCGCCGATCTTCTCTCCACCGCGGAGGGTGCCGCTCGGTGGCGACCAGCCCTCCTCCTCCTGGCGCCTGTGCAGCAGGACCTGCCCGCTCCCGTCGCGGACGACGAATGCGACACCCGCCTCGATGACCGGTATCTCTGAGCCCATCGTGGCCCGATCGGGCACGCGCGGTGCCACGAACGCGGCCCGGCAGCGATGTGGCTGCCACCTTGCAGCGTCTCCGCCTAGATACGGCTACGGAGGTCGCGAGATGAAAGACAACGCTGACGAGCGCCCGGAGGACCGCGAGCCGAGCGACCTGCCGAAGGATCGCGACGACCGGTCGGCGCCGAAGGGCGATGTCCCGGGAGGCCAGGAGGATCGCAACCCCGGACGCGAGACACGCGTACGACGGACCCCTGCGCCCCGCGTGAATCCGCCCGGCGGTATGGAGCTGGTGCAGCGCGAGGTCCGAGGTCCGGCGCGCTCCCGCGGCGAGCAGGAGCCGGGCCAGGCGGCGAAGGACACCGAGAAGAACGCGAAGCGCCGCGCCAGCGAGGCGCGCGCCGCGAAGCGTCCAGCCCGCATGCCGAGCCGTGCCGGGCGCGCCTCCGGACTGACGGCAGCTCCGCGGCGCACCGCGAAGGCGGCCGCGCCCGAGCGTCCCACGAAGCGGGCTGCAAAGGGCGGCGCGGGACCGAACAAGACCCTGCCGACGTCGCAGGTTGGCAAGAAGGCGAGCAGCCGCACCTCCGCGGGGAAGGGTCGCTCCGGGCGACGCTAGTGTCGCGCGCCGGAAATACCCTACCGCTCCATCGGCCCGGCACGGCCGATCTCTGCGTCGCCTTCGTCCGCGCGCTCGGTCGTGTATCTGCGGATGCACTCCATCGCGTGCTCCTCTGCTCCTTGACCTCGGCCGCCCGGGCCGCGGATCGTCAAAGCATTCCGGCGCGCGACACTAGCCCGGCTCCGTAACTCCCATCACAACGGGGCCGCCAGGCGGTAACGGCCCCCCTGCCCGTCCGTTCGGCAGGCATGATCGAAAAACTTCTCGAGCTCATCCTTCATGCGAAAGCCGGCGCGATCTCAGGCATCTTCCTCATCGGCGCATCCGGTGCGCTCGTGAGCGCGACGACCCAGAACGGTGTGACCACCATCAC
>JBPCPS010000157.1:0-4218 GCA_050998915.1 Gemmatimonadaceae bacterium | reverse complement strand
GGAGGCTGACGGGTATGCGCATCTATACACCGCGCGCGCCGACGGCAGCGACAAGCGCCAGCTGACGAGCGGAAAGTGGGAGGTGCGGGGCGTGAGGCTGTCACGCGACGAGCAGTCGTTTTACATGCACACCAACGAGCCGTCGCCGTTCGAGCGGCACTTTTACCGGATGTCGGTCAACGGTGGCGCGCGCGAGCGCCTCACCAACTGGTCCGGCGGGCACGACGTCGCGGTGTCGCCGGACGAGCGCTGGCTCGCCGACGTATACTCGCACGTCAACCAGCCGCCCGACCTCTTTCTTACGGAGAATCGACCCGGCGCGCCGATGCACCGGCTCACGCTGTCACCATCGCCGGAATGGCGGTCGTACAACTGGATCAAGCCGGAGATCGTGATGATTCCGGCGTCCGACGGCGTACAGGTCCCCACGCACATTTACAGACCGTCCGACATGGGCGCGCAGCCCAATGGGGCCGCGGTAATCTTCGTGCACGGCGCCGGTTATCTGCAGAACGTAGGCAACTTCTGGTCGCAGTATCCGCGAGAGTACATGTTCAACCAGCTGCTCGCGTCCAAGGGCTACGTCGTGTTGGACCTGGATTTCCGCGCGTCTTCCGGATACGGGCGTGACTGGCGGACAGCGATCTACAGATACATGGGCGGACGGGATCTGCAGGACCAGGTGGACGCTTCACGCTGGCTCGAGAGCCAGCACGGGATTCCCGGCGAGCGCGTGGGCATTTACGGAGGTAGCTACGGCGGATTCATTACGTTGATGGCGCTGTTCACAGAGGCCGACAGGTTCGGCGCGGGCGCCGCGCTGCGCAGCGTCACCGACTGGGCGCACTACAACGAAGGTTACACCGCCAACATTCTGAACCGGCCGCAGCAGGATTCTCTAGCCTACCGCCGGTCGTCGCCGATCTATTTCGCCGAGGGGTTGAAGGATCCGCTGGTGATCCTGCACGGCATGGTGGACACCAACGTGCACTTTCAGGATGTCGTACGACTGACGCAGCGGCTGATCGAGCTGGGCAAGACCAACTGGGAGCTGGCCGTCTATCCGGTGGAGGATCACGCCTTCGTCAGGCCGTCGTCCTGGACGGACGAGTACCGGCGGATCTACGAGATCTTCCAGGAGAACCTGCCGGTGAGGCGGGTGCCGTGACGGGCACGGCGGGGGCATGGTGGAAGCGGGTCGCGGAGTTCGTGGGCGCCGTGATCGGCGCACCGAGCTACGAGGTTTATTTGGAGCACATGGCGTCGGCGCACCCGAACATGACGCCGCTGGACCGCGAGGATTTCGTCTGCAGCAGGCTGCATGCGCGCTACTCCAAGCCGGGTGCACGGTGCTGCTAGGGCTCATCGAGTGCGACGGTCGGAAGCTCCGGTGACAGAACGGCGATCGCCTTCACCCGCACGGGTAGCAAAATAGCGGTCGCCAGGATCGCGAGCCCGGCGCCTGTCGCGAACGCCGTGGCCGGGCCGTAGCGATCCCAAAGCATTCCGAACAGAAGCGAAGCCGGCAGCGCGCCCACGCCGATCGCGAGGTGGAACCAGCCGAACGCCGCGCCGCGGTCGCTGGCCGGCACCAAATCGGCGACGAGTGCGCGCTCCGTGCCTTCCGTGAGACTGTAGAACAGACCGTACGCGCCGAGCAGCGCCCACACGTGCCATGCGTCGCTCGCGAACGCGAAGGCTACATACACGGCGGAGTAAAGCAGCCACCCTGATACCAGCAGTGGCTTGCGCCCGAACCGGTCCGATAACGAACCGCCGAACGTCGCCGTCGAAGATTTCACCACGTGCAGATACGCCCACAAGAGCGGGATCCAGCTCACCGGGACACCCAGCTCGGTCGCGCGCAGCAGGAGGAACGCGTCGGTGGAATTCCCGAGCGTGAACAGCAGAACCGCGCCGAGGAATGTCCAGAACGTCCTATCGAACTTTCGATGCAGCCGCAGCGGCTCGGCCGCCGCCATTGGTGCGGGCGTAGCGGGGCGAGGCTCACGCACCGCGACCACGACGACGATCACGGCAATCGCTGCCGGAATGGCGGCAAGCAGGAATACTGTGCGCAACGAAAGCCCCAGCTCGCGCAGCAGTAGGAACGCTATGATTGGCCCTGCAACTGCCCCCGCGTGATCCAACGCGCGCTGGAACCCGAATGCGCGGCCCCTAATGGCCGGATCCACCGACTCGGCGATCAGCGCATCACGCGGCGCGGACCGGATCCCCTTCCCGATGCGATCGGTGACGCGGAGCAGCAGAACCTGGGAAGCAGTCTGCGCGAGCCCGATCAGCGGCCGTACCGCAGACGCAATTGCATAGCCGGCCACGACCAGCGGCTTGCGGCGCCGCATCCTGTCCGACCACCAACCGCTGCCAAGCTTCACTAGCGCTGCGGTGGACTCAGCCGCTCCCTCGATGGCGCCGATGAACAAAGCGCTGGCGCCGAGCGTCGTG
The DNA here is from genome assembly GCA_050998915.1 of Gemmatimonadaceae bacterium. Taxonomy (GTDB): domain Bacteria; phylum Gemmatimonadota; class Gemmatimonadetes; order Gemmatimonadales; family Gemmatimonadaceae; genus JACDCY01. Next base: position 1,752 of record JBPCPS010000157.1, on the reverse strand, counting down.
CTGATGAAGAGCGGGAGGAGCGGGTAAATCATCTCGCTCGACATGTCGGTGAAGAAGCTCACCACGCCGAGCGCGATTACCGTGCGGCCGAGCTTCGGCAGGCTGGCTATTTGAGGCGTACCTCGGAGTGGTCGCCGATCGTGACTTCGCCGCGGAGCCCGTCGAGCACCGTCTCGTCGCCGATCAATGATTTGGTCAGCTTGGACTTGGTGATCTTCGCGCCGAGCCCGACGATCGTGTGGCTCAGCTCCGAGCCTTCGATGACGCTGCCCTTGCCGATGGAGACGTTCGGCCCGATCGTCGAATCCTTGAGCGTGACGTCGTCCTCGATATAGACGGGATCGATGATCTTCACGCCGCCGATGTCGGCCGGCTTGCGCGCGTGGCCCTTGCCGAGCATGACGCGGTTGGTGTCGAGCAGCGTGTCGATCTTGCCCGCGTCGTACCAGCCCTCGACGTCCACGACTTTGATCTTGGCGCCCTTGTCGATCATGTACTGGAAGGCGTCGGTCAGGAAGAACTCGCCCATGTTCGGTGGCGCCGCGAGCACGTGATCGAGACCTTCAAACAGCAGCTTCCAGTTTTTGATGTAGTACAGGCCGATGTTCGCACGCTTGGAGATCGGCTCCTTGGGCTTCTCGATGATGCGCGTCATGTTCCCGTCGTCGTCGGTGACCACCACACCGAAGCGCTGATAGTCCTCGACTTCCTTGACCCAGATGATTCCGTCGGCGTCGGTCTTGTTGACGAGGGAGAGGTCGGCGTCGAAGATCGTATCCACGAAGATTATGAGCACGGGCTCGTCCACGTACTCGCGCGCGAGCGCGATGGCGCCCGCGGTGCCGTCCTGCACTTCCTGCTCGACGAAGACGGACGGAAAATCGTAGCTCCGCGCGAACTTCTCGACCTTCTCCTTGAGATGGCCCGTGATATACACGATCTGCTCGACGTTACCGAGCTTCGTGAGCTCGTCCAACACGTACGCCATGACCGGTTTGCCGGCGACCTTGAGCATCGGCTTCGGCGTTACGTGCGTATGCGGCCTCAGGCGTGTCCCTTTCCCCGCTAACGGGATGATGACTTTCATGGCTGACTCGTTCCTTCGCGCCCGTACCGGTCTTTCAGGCGCACAACATCATCCAGGTGCGCGGTGGATGCTTCCAGTACGTCGCAGTCCGTCACCGCTTCCATCTGGTGCACGGTGTTAGGCGTGATGCGGAACGATTCCCCCGCGCGCAGTCGCACGTCCTCGAGGTCGTCCTGCCCGGGACCGTTCTGCACGCGGTAGATGATCTCGCCGGAAAGCAGGTGAATGGTTTCGTCCTTGACGTTGTGGTACTGGATCGACAGAGCATGCCCGGCCCTGATGTGCAAAATCTTGCCCACGTAGTGGTCGGTGCTCGCCCAGATCGTCTCGTGTCCCCACGGCTTGGGAACAACTCGAACGTCCACGCGGCCGGAGCGAGCCCCCGCAGCCGGCTGAGACGCTTGGTTGTGTGGCCTGGCTTCACGGTCTGGCGGCATGCAGTAATATCTCGTACTGCGTAGAACCGAAGCAACCGACGGGCACGGCTTCTGCCTCTGGAGGCGGTCATGATACTTGCGCCGCGCTACCTACCGCGACTCGCATCGATCGTAGGGCTCTTCACCAACTACGGCCTCCGCGACTTCGCAAAAAACCAGGGACTTCTCAGCGTGCAGGGCGCGGAGCTCGCCATCGACGGCGACGCCCCCGCCGACGACGGCCAGGAC
>JBPCPS010000185.1:0-12977 GCA_050998915.1 Gemmatimonadaceae bacterium | reverse complement strand
GGCGAGCGGAACTCGCGCGGGACTACGCTCGACGACGTGCTGCACATGCTGCCCGAAGCATGGCAGCCGGTGAAGGAGATGCCCCCGCGCGGCGTGCTCGCCGAGCTGCCGGCCGTACTGTGACGAGCCGCTACACGCTGTCGCGCGGCCACGTGCCGCTCGGGCCCGGGGGCGAATTCGACATCGTCCGGCGGATGCTCGACCGCTGGGGCGAGCTGGCGGTCGGCATCGGTGACGACGCAGCCAGCCTGACGCCGCCGGGCGGGCAGCTCGTGGTGAGCACGGACACGAGCGTCGAGCACGTGCACTTCCGCAAGGAGTGGCTGACTCCGGCCGAGATCGGGTATCGCGCGACGGCGGCCGCACTGAGCGATCTCGCGGCCATGGCGGCGAGTCCGGTCGGCGTCTTTCTCGCGCTCACGCTGCCCGAGAGCGACGTGCCGCTGGTGGACGAGCTCGCGGATGGGATCGGAGAGTGCATCAGGTCTTCAGGCACCACAATTCTTGGCGGCGACGTGACGCGCGGAGCGAATCTCTCGCTCACGTTGACCGTGCTTGGCGCGGCTGCATCCCCGCTGCTGCGAAGCGGTGCGGTCGCTGGCGACCGGGTGTACGTCACCGGCATGTTGGGCGCGCCGCTCGGCGCCCTGCGCTGCTTCCTCGCGGGGCAGGCGCCGACGGCCGCGATCCGCAATCGATTCGCCCATCCGGTGCCGCGGCTGAAAGAGTCGCGCTGGCTGGGCGACCATGGCGTGCGCGCAGCGATCGACATCTCGGACGGACTGATCGCGGACGCGCGGCACCTGGCCGTCGCCAGCGGCGTCGAGATCCACGTGCGCGGCGAGAGCGTGCCCGCGTTTGCCGGAATGAGGTCGGATGACGCGCTGGCCGGCGGAGAGGAGTACGAGCTGCTGGTAACATGTCCGGGGCCGCTCGACACGGCTGCCTTCCGTCGGGAGTTCGGGCTCGATCTCACGGAGATCGGAGAAGTGCGGGGAGGGGAGGCCGACGTCGTCTTGACAGCCGGCGGCCGTCGCGTTGCACTGCCGGCCGGCTACGACCACTTTACCGCCCGGTGAGACTCATACTCGTCGCGATCGCCGCGCTGATCGCGACGCCCGCGCTGACTCTGCTGCTGGTCGCCGCGAAGCTGCTGCGGATTCCGGACCGCGCCGGCTCCGTGTACGACGGCATCCCGCGATGGTGGGCGAAGTCGCTGCTCTGGGTCGCCGGTGTGAGCGTCCGCGTTAGCGGCGAGCAGTGGATCGCGGGGGAGGCGCCGCGGATATTCGTCGGGAACCACGTGAGCTGGTTCGACGTGCTCGCGAGCGCTGCGGTTCTGCCGCGTGGGAAATACGCCGCCAAGGCCGAGCTGTTTCGCGTCCCGGTCTTCGGCCAGGCGATCCGCTGGGTCGGCATGATCGAGATCGACCGCGAGAACCGGAAGGCCGCGTTCGGGGCGCTCGACCGCGCCGCGGCCAAGATCAAGGCGGGAAACCCCGTCGTGATGTTCGCTGAGGGAACCCGCGGCGAGGAGTACGCGCTGCGCCCGTTCAAGAAGGGCCCATTCGTGCTGGCGATCACCGCGGGCGTGCCGATAGTTCCCATGGTGATTCACGGTACGATCGAGCGGATGCGCCGCGGGAGCTGGCAAATCAACCCGGGGACAATCGAAGTAACTTTCCTCGAGCCAATTCCGACCGCCGGGCTTACGTACGAGCAGCGAGGGGAATTGGTGGAGCTCGTGCGATCGCGAATGGCTACCGTCCTGCGCGAGAAGTACGGCGTGGATGGACAGCTGGGAACCATCAGCTAGCAGCGGTACAGCGGAACGAAAAGCCAACAGCCAATAGCCAACAGCCAACAGCTCTCATGCCCACGATCATCGACATACGCGCCCGCGAGATCCTCGACAGCCGCGGCAATCCCACGGTCGAAGCCGACGTGACGCTCGCCAGCGGCGCTTTCGGCCGCGCGGCGGTGCCAAGCGGTGCATCTACGGGTGAGCACGAGGCGCTGGAGCTGCGCGACGGCGACGATGAGCGCTATGGCGGCAAGGGCGTGCAACAAGCCGTACAGAGCATCGTGGAGCGGATCGCTCCCGCGCTCAACGGGATGTCCGCCGCGGATCAGATCGCGGTCGACCGCGTCATGCTCGAGCTCGACGGCACGCCCAACAAGGGCAAGCTCGGCGCGAACGCGATCCTGGCGGTCTCGCTCGCGACGGCGCGCGCGGCGGCGGAAGAAACGGGACTTCCCCTCTACAGGTATCTCGGCGGTCCCATGGCCCGGACGATGCCCGTCCCGATGATGAACATTCTGAATGGCGGCGCGCACGCGACCAACACCGTGGACCTGCAGGAGTTCATGATCGTGCCGATCGGCGCGGACACCTTCTCCGACGCGCTGCGCATGGGCACGGAAGTGTTCCACTCGCTCAAGAAAGTCCTGATCAAGCGGAAGATGTCCACCGGCGTCGGCGACGAGGGCGGCTTCGCGCCGAACCTCGAAAACGACGAGGACGCTCTGCGCGTGGTCGTCGAGGCGATCGAGAAGGCCGGCTACTCCCCCGGGACGGAGATCGCGATCGCGCTGGACTGCGCGGCGTCGGAGCTGTTCAAGTCGAGCAGCTACACGTTCAAGAAGAGCGGGGGCGGGAGCTACGACGCGGACGGCATGATCGAGCTGTACGGCCGCTGGCTCGACAAGTATCCCATCGTATCCATCGAGGACGGGCTCGCGGAGAACGACTGGGACGGGTGGGCAAAGCTGACGGCGACGCTCGGTGACCGGTGCCAGCTCGTCGGGGACGACCTGTTCGTGACGAACACGGAGCGGCTCGCGCGCGGGATCGAGGGGGACGTCGCCAACGCGATCCTCATCAAGGTCAACCAGATCGGGACGCTCACCGAGACGCTGGAAGCGATCGAGCTCGCGCGCGGCAACGGCTATCAGTCGGTCATCTCGCACCGGTCAGGGGAGACGGAAGACACGTTCATCGCCGACCTCGCGGTCGGTACGGGAGCGGGACAGATCAAGGCCGGATCGGCGTCCCGGACGGACCGCGTGGCGAAGTACAATCAGCTGCTGCGGATCGAGGAGCAGCTCGGGCCGCTGGCGGAGTACCCTGGTGGGGCGGTATACGGACTGTGAACGAGGCTATTGGCTGTTGGCTATTGGCCGTTGGCTAACAGCTCCGCTCCGCCGGCGCTCCGATGAGTAAGCCGCGGTGGACGCGGGTGGCGCTGTTCCTGTTTCTCGCCGCCGCGTTGTATTTCGCGGTGCAGGGCGGGGAATACAGCACCGCGGACATCGTGCGGCAGGTCGTCGCCAAGCGGCGGATGCAGGCCGAGGTGGACTCGCTGCAGCGCCTGGTGGACTCGTTGGGGAAGGCGTTGGAGGCGATCGAGACCGATCCAGCCGTGCAGGAGCGCATTGCGCGGGAAGAGTTCGGGATGGTGCGCGGGGACAGGGAGCTGCTGTACCGGTTTGCGGGGCCGGATAGTGGCGGGCGGAAGTAAAACGCAGGTTCGGGTGTGTGGTCTTGGTGGTTGGTGATAGCTTGACCCCGGCCCGCGCTCAGCTCATCTTTCATGTCTATCGCGGGGTGGAGCAGCCTGGTAGCTCGTCGGGCTCATAACCCGAAGGTCGCGGGTTCAAATCCCGCCCCCGCTATGCGACAAACAGCGGCCGGTCCGAAAGGGCCGGCCGTTTTCGTACCGGCGGTCGCGAAATCAGATTCAGGGCAGCGTAGCTCAGCTGGCTAGAGCGCACGACTCATAATCGTGAGGTCGGGAGTTCGAGTCTCCCCGCTGCTATTCATCCCATTGGCCGGCGACGGTGAAACCGCCGCATGGCACGGCGCGTGCGTTTTCGCCCCGCATGCGCCGCCCCGCTGTCGTTGCTTGCGTGCTCTTTCTCGTCGTGCTGGGTTGCAGTCGCGACTCGGGCAAGACCCCCGACGAGCTGCTCGCCGAAGATACGACACTCGCTATCGATCTCGCGCGGGCCAACGACGCGCTGGATTACGGTGAGCCGGATACTTCGATCGGGCTCACCGACGATGCGCCACCCCTTATTCCCGATCAGGATCCGGCCCCGCGGACGGCATCGAGCGAGAGCGATGCGCGCAACTCTCGTGATGCCGACTTGCGTGCCGCCGCTCCCCCGCGTGCAGAGTCCGCGCCCCGGCGCCCGCCGCCGGCGCCTCCCGCCCAGCAGCAACCTGCGCCCGTCCGCGTTGCGGCCTCGGCGGAAGGATGCGCGTCGCCTGCCGTCGCGGATCAGCGCCGCTGTCTCTTGTCTCTGCTCTCGCAGTACGACGTCAGCCTGAACAGTGCGTATCGGGACGTCATCCAAAGGATGCGGCGGAACGCGGGCGTGGCAGCTGGTGAACCCGACCCGGCGTCCGTGCGAGAGCTGCGCGCCGCGCAGAGAAGCTGGCTCGTGTACCGCGACCAGGAATGCCGGCGCCGCACGCGCAGCCGTGAAGGCGAGCTCTGGGCACCGGTGCGCGCGCGCTGTCTTGGGGAGCTTTCCGACGTGAGGGCGGCCGTGCTTCGGGCGATGTGAGAATGAAGTCGGCGTCACAGGCCGTGCGCTCCCGCAAGAAGTTCCTCCGCTTCTTTCGTCGTGGCTTCCACGATCCCAAGTACATCGACTGGGAGCGCGGCTACAAATGGGAAGCGCAGGAGAAGTGGGTGGCCGCTCTCGACAAGCAGGCATTCCAGCGATTGCTGCGCGCGCGCGAGTTCTCCGAGATCGCTCGGACCGCAGTCACGATCGAATCGCGCACCAATCTGCTCTTCTCGTTCGAGAAGATGGCGTTGCGCGACGCCGTGAAATCTCCTCCCGGCGCGAAGGCGTTCGCCGAGGGTCTGTTCGATTTCCTGCACGGGCGAGGGAGCGACGAGGCCCGCTTCGATGCATGGCGCGACACGGTCGCCGCGCTGCCCCGCAGGCAGACCCGCGTGCTCACGTGGCCGCTGCTCACCGTGTTCGGGTTCCTCGCGCAGCCCGAGCGACACATGTTCCTCAAGCCGAACGTCACGAGGGCGGCTGCGAAGGAGTACGCCTTCGAATTCCAGTACGCCTTCGAATTCCAGTACGCCTCGCGTCCGAATTGGGAGACGTACCAGAGCCCGCTCGATTTCGCGAATGAAGTGCGCCGCGACAATCGCGACCTCAAGCCGCGCGACATGATCGACCTGCAATCATTCATCTGGGTGCAGGGGTCGGACGAGTACGAGGAGTAACACGCGCAAGCGTTCCCGGGAGGCCGGGGGTGGTACGATGATTGCTGCCCTTCGCTGGATCGCTGAGTTCAGCGGACCACGACATGGGAGGCCCATGCAAAACTTTCTGGTTCTTGCTGCCTTGCTCGCGACAGGGGGCTGTTCGCATCTGCTGAATCCGGAGGGGCGGTTCTCGTTCTCGGCCACGAAGCCGGGAATGAACGCCTCACCCCCATTCGCCAGCGTAACCGGTGTAGCTCAGCGTCAGATCCAGTTCGCGGGCACGATAACGACTCCTACGCCCTGTTATCGAGTCAGCGGCGCCGGGGACGTGACGGGCGGCCACATCACCATCACCGTGACGGCAACGAGCACGCTTGGCCCCAATGAGGGCTGCGCGACCGTGATAGCCGCCGCCGACTATGCCGGCGCCGTCAGGGAGCTGACGCCGGGTTCGTACCGCGTGGTCGTGATCCACACGATTCCGAAAACAGGGTGGCCTGTACAGCCGATCGCGGACACGCTCGTGGTCGTGCCGTAGCTGCTTCGGACAACTGCCGCGCGGCGGGGATCGTCGCGCGATTTTGGCGGCCTGCTTGCTGACGGCGGCATTCGTGCCGGGAATTCTCCTTGCCGGCGGTGCGACGTATAGATAGTATATATATGCCACGACAGGCTTATGCGCCGAGGGAAATGATGCCGCGCCGACACCGAGCGTCGCTCTTTATGAATGGGGGAAGCCAGGCGGTACGGCTCCCCAAGGAGTTTCGATTCGCCGCGAAGGACGTTTCCATCCGCAGGGAGGGGAATGCGGTCATTCTGGAGCCGGTAGCGAAGGCGGCCTGGCCGCGCGGGTACTGGGAGCGCCTCGCCGCGCTGCCGCCGGCGCCGCGCGACTTCGTGCCGCCGCCGGCCCTCCCCCGGTCGCGCAAGCGGGAAGCCACCCTCCGCAAGCTCGGCGAGCGCTGACGGTGCCGTTAATGCTGGACACCGACATCTGCATCTGGATCATTCGAGGCCGTGAGAGCGTGATCGCGCGTCTGCGCGCCGAATCGCCGGACGACGTCGCAATTGCCAGCATGACCGAGGCGGAGCTGCGCTTCGGTGCCTTGAACAGCAGCGATCCGGAGCGTGCCGGTGCCCGAGTGGAGGCGTTTCTCGAAGCCCCATTTGCCGTGCTGCCCTTTGACGGTGCGGCGGCGCGAGCGCACGCCGAAGCCCGTATGGCGACGCGGGGACGGCGGATAGGGGAGGCGGATCTCGTGATCGCGAGTACCGCGATAGCGGCGGGCTACACGCTGGTAACCGGTAACGTCCGCGAGTTCGCGAGGGTTCCCCGTCTCACGCACGTCAGCTGGGTCGCCTGATGCAAGCGAAGCGGATCACACCGCCTTCGCCTCATCTCTCTCTGGTTGAATGAGACGCCTCGTCCGGATCTGGGCTGCCGTGTCTCAGGTCGCGTGCGTTTCCACGCCGGGCCCGACATCCGTCGGTGGGTTTCCGATCGATTCCGCACTCGCCGTCGCCACGTTCGACTCGGCGTGGAGCACGATCGACCGGACCTACTACGACTCCACCTTCCGCGGCATCGATTGGCCGGGAGTGAGAACCGAGCTGCGCCCGCGCGCGGCGGCGGCCCGAACCGTGGGCGAGCTGCGCGCCGCGATCCGCGCGATGCTCTCACGCATGGGCGAATCCCACTTCGGCCTGATCCCCGCCGAGATTGCACGAGCCACCGACGCGGACGACGACGAAGCCGGTGCGACGGGCGGCGACGTGGGGATCGAAATCCGGATCGTCGAGGGCGCGCCGATCGTCTGGCGGATCGACTCCGCGGGCCCGGCGTACGGTGCGGGGGTTCGCACCGGCTGGATCATCGCGGAAGTAGACGGTTTCAGCGTGGCCCCGGCAGTGGCTGCGGCGATGGTGCTAGCCGAGCCTCGCGACCGGAACGAAGCCTTCAGGCTCGCCGGCGCGCGTCTGCGTGGGCGACTGGACGGCGAGCCCGGAACGGCGGCGAAGGTGCAACTCATCGACGGCACCGGCCGCGCCGTGAAGCTCAACCTCACGCGCCGTCGCGAGCCGGGCGTGATCGCCCGCTTCGGCAATCTTCCGCCGCTCAACGTTCTGCTGACCCGCTCCCGCATGCCGTCGCCGCCAGGGTGCATCGGCTACGTCAGCTTCAACATCTGGCTGACGCCGATCAGCGCGGCCTTCGACAGCACGATGCAGGAGCTGGCCGACTGCCAGGGGATCGTGCTCGATCTGCGTGGCAATCCCGGCGGCATCGCCGGGCTCTCGATGGGGATCGCCGGCTATTTCGTGGACAGCATCGTTCCGCTCGGTATTCTCCAGACCCGCGGCACCGAGCTGCGGCTCGTGACCAACCCGCGCCGCGTGTCTTTCACCGGGCGGCCGGTTCGTATCTACGACCGGCCCCTTGCGATCCTGGTGGACAGGGAATCGGTGAGCACCAGCGAGATCTTCGCGGCGGGGATGCAGTACCTCGGCCGGGCGCGGGTGTTCGGTGACACGACCTCCGGCCAGGCGCTACCGGCCCTGATGAAGCGACTCCCCAACGAGGACGTGCTGCTGCACGTATTCTCGGATTATACCCTGCCGGACGGAACCAGACTGGAGGTGAGGGGTGTCATCCCGGACCAAGTCCGACCCGTGACGCGCGCCGACCTGCTGGCCGGGCGTGACGCGGCTCTGCTGGCGGCAGTCCAGTGGATGGAACGGAAGTGATTGGTGATTGGTGATTAGTGATTAGTGATTAGTGATTAGTGCCAGTCGCCACTGTCCCGCATGTGCTACTTTTTCTGCCCGCTGCCCGCGTTAACCAAGCACTAATCACCGATCACCAATCACTTAGTCTCCAGGAGACAGTCATGTCGGCCCCATTCGTTCGGCGCAGCGTCATGGTCGCCGCGATCGCGTTCCTCCCCTCGGTCGCCCCCGCGCAGGCCACGCAGCTTCCGGCCGCCAGGGATCTCGTCGCCGGACACGTAGCGGCCATCGGGGGACGGGACGCGGTTCTTCGCCACCCGTTCTTCCGCGCGAAGGGAACATTCGAGATGCCGGCCGCGGGAATGACCGGCGAGCTGGACATCGCCGGCGCGCGGCCGAATCTCGTCCTGATGAAGATCACGATCCCGGGCGCCGGCGAGATGCTGCAGGGCTTCGACGGAACGCACGGCTGGGCGATGGATCCATTCCAGGGTCCGCGGCTCATCGAAGGGAAGGAGCTTGCGCAGATGATGGACGAGGCCGAGTTCGGATCGGTGCTGCGAGAGTCGGCGAACATCGCTTCCATGGAGACCACCGAGAGGGTCACGCTCGGTAGCGAGGAGTGCTACAAAGTGAAGATCACTTGGAAGAGCGGCCGCGAGACCTTCGACTGCTACTCCGTTACTTCCGGCCTGCTCATCGGTGGATTCGCCTCGCAGGAGTCGCCGATGGGATCGATCGAAGCGGTCAGCGAGTTCAAGGATTACAAGGACTTCGCTGGCCTGAAGCAGCCGACGAAAATCACGCTCTCCGTCATGAATCAGCAGCAGTTGATGACGTTCACATCGTACGAGTTCGGTCCGGTGCAGCCGGGCGCGTTCGCTCCGCCGCCCGCGATCGCCACTCTGATCACGCAGAAGCCGGGCAACTGATCCGGAGATTTCCCCGGGGCCCGCGCCCCAGGGAGGCCTCCGGCGGGAGCGCCAGCGGCCTGCGAGCGCGAGGAAGGCCGACTTCCGGCTACAGAGTGGCCGCGCGACGGTATAAGTTTTCGCGAATGGAGCCGACCGCTGCGCGTTGAGTAAGCCGAGTCCTGGTGGAGCGACATCCGCCCCGGTGCACGCCCTGGTCGCCGGCCTCGTGGACTACGCGGGCCTCTTTCCGCCCGCGCAGCTCGGCATGGCCGAGGCGATGAAGAACTACGCCGCTTATCGCGCCGGCGCGCATGCCTGGATCCTCGGCAGGTTCGTCATTCCCGTGACACGCCTGGCCGAGTTCGACTCGCACTCTTCCGGATTGCTCGCCAGCGGGGAAGGATCCGACCCGTGGCTGCTGGCCGCTCTCGCCGGGGATGACCTCGAGGGAGAAACGCAGCAGGCGCTGAAGTTCAACTGCCGCCACTGGCACGCTTCCGAGCTCGGCCATGCCATCATCGACACGATCGAGCTGCGCGCGGTGACGCAAGCGGATCCAGCGCGCACGCGCGCCGCGATCCCGGATTTCTTTTCGTTGTATGTGGAGTCCGGAACAGCCGGCAACGCCGCTGGCGTGCTGGAATTCGCGCAGGCTGTCGGCGCGCGCGCGAAGCTCCGCATGGGCGGCGTGACAGTTGACGTGTTTCCAGCGGCGGACGACGTCATGGCATTCATGGCCGCGTGCATCGAGCGCGGGCTCGCCTTCAAGGCCACGGCCGGGCTCCACCACCTGATCCGCTCCGAATATCCGCTCACCTACGAGAGCGGCAGCAAGCGCGCGACGATGTACGGCTTCCTCAATGTGTTTCTCGCCGCGGCCGCGCTCCTTGCCGGCGCACCGGTCGACGAGGCGCGCGGCGTTCTTCTGGAGTCGGATTTGACCAGCTTTCGCTTCGACGACGACGGGATCCGCTGGCGCGATCGAGCGCTCTCCGCCGCGGACATCGCCCGCTCGCGAGAATTCGCGACATCGTTCGGCTCATGCTCTTTCCGGGAGCCGGTGGACGAACTGAGGGCCGCGGGTCTCGTGCAATGACGATCATCAACGAGACGCACGATCCGACGCTCCGCTCCTGGGTGGAGCCGGCCAACGATCCGTCCACCGACTTCCCGATCCAGAATCTTCCATTCGGAGTCTTCTCGCGCGGGGCGGGGGAGGCGCGGGTAGGGGTGGCGATCGGCGATCAGATTCTCGACGTGACGGCATGTCTGGAGGCGAATCTGCTCGAGAGCGACGCCGCGTTTGCCGCCGCCGAGGCGTGCAGGGCCACGACGCTCAACGGGCTGATGGCGGCGGATCGCCTGTCGGTGTCCGGCCTGCGGCTGGAGCTCAGCCGCCTGCTGCGCGACGAGGAGTCGGGCGGGCCGGGGTCGCGCGTGGGCGCGTCGCTGCTCGTCCCGATCGCCGAGGCGCGCATGCACCTCCCTGCGGACATCGGCGATTACACCGACTTCTATGCCTCGATCGATCACGCCACCAACGTCGGGAAGATGTTCCGGCCCGACAATCCGCTGCTGCCGAATTACAGGCACGTACCCATCGGATATCACGGACGCGCGTCCTCCGTGGTGGCGAGCGGCGCGACCGTGCGCCGTCCGCTCGGACAGACCAAGCCCGCCGACGCCGGGTCGCCGGTGTTCGGGGCGTCGAAGCTGCTGGATTACGAAGCGGAGGTCGGCTTCTACGTGGCGGGCGGTAACCGGCGGGGTGATCCGATCCCGATCGCGCGCGCCGAAGACCACATTTTCGGCTTTTGCCTGGTGAACGACTGGTCCGCCCGCGACATCCAGGCGTGGGAGTACCAGCCGCTCGGCCCGTTCCTGTCCAAGAATTTCGCGACGACCGTGTCGCCGTGGGTGGTGACGGCGGAAGCGCTAGCGCCGTTCCGCGCGCCCGCGCGCCCGCGCGGCGGCGACGAGCCGGCGCCGCTGCCGTATTTGTTCTCGGCGAGCAACGAGGAGGAAGGCGCTCTGGCACTCACCCTCGACGTATTGCTGCTGACGGCCCGCATGCGCTCGGAGGGCGCCGAGCCGTACCGGCTGAGCCGCGGAAGTCTGGCGGACATGTACTGGACTCCCGCGCAGATGCTGACGCATCACGCGAGCAACGGCTGCAACCTGCGCGCTGGTGACCTTCTTGCCAGCGGTACAGTCTCAGGAAGCAGCGACGATTCGCGCGGCTGCCTGATGGAGTTGACCAGCCGCGGGGCGAAGCCCATCTCGCTGCCGAACGGCGAGGAGCGGCGATTCCTGCAGGACGGAGACGAGGTGCTGCTGCGCGGCTGCTGCCGGCGGACCGGATTCGTGAGCATCGGATTCGGCGAATGCCGCGGCGTGGTGGAGGGGTAGGGGCGCTGTTGGCTGTTGGCTGTTGGCTGTTGGCTAACCGCTCCGATTCCCGGCTTCCTGTATTCCGCTCTAGCCAATAGCCAATAGCCAATAGCGCCGTTTCCCAATCGAACAAAACAGTGCCACTTCACGTATAACCGTTCATCGCACCACCGCGCAGCTACGCCACCAATGCCCACAGAATTCTTCTACAGAGAAACTCTCGGAATCCGCATCACCGTACGTCCCGTGTATCTGCGGGATCAGTCGGACGCGTCCCGCAATCACTACGTCTTCGCGTACTTCGTCAGGATCGAGAATGTGGGCGAGCGGCCGGCCCAGCTCCTGTCGCGCCGATGGCTGATTCACGACTCGATCGGCGAAGACACGGAAGTGGTGGGCGATGGAGTCGTGGGTCAGCAGCCTCTGATCGCGCCGGGGCAGGTGCATGAGTACCGGAGCTTTTGTGTGCTGAAGTCGCCGGAAGGGCACATGGAAGGGCAGTACAACTTCATGCTGCCGGACGGTGGGGAGTTTTCGGCGGAGATTCCGAGATTCGTGTTGAGCGCCAGCTCGTCGAGCGGGTTGCCGAGTTGAACTGCGCTGCGTGCCGCGCAGCGCACTTCAACCGCCGTTAGAAAGTCGTGCGCCGAATAATCGACATCTCCGTCCCGCTGGTAAGCGACGGCCTGATTTACCCGGGCAATCCGGCGATACAAATCACTCCGCAGCAATCCATTGCAGCCGGCGCCACCGCCAACGTCAGTACCTTGGTGTTCGGCTCCCACACCGGCACCCACGTCGACGCGGCGAAGCATTTCTTCGACGACGGGCAGGCAGTGGACCAGCTTCCGCTGGACAGGCTCATCGGCCGCGCGAGGGTGCTCGAGTTCGCTGACGACGTCATGCAGATTGGCGCGAAGGAGCTGGATGGCCAGCCGATCGAGGGCGCGCAGCGGGTTCTGCTGAAGACGCGCAACTCTGCTCTGCTCGAACAAGCCGAATTCGCGAGGGACTACGCCTTTCTCGCGCCGGACGGCGCGGAGCTGCTCGCGGACAAGGGTGTCGTGCTCGTGGGCATCGACTATCTGTCAATCGAGCAGTTTCGGTCGGGACATCACCGCACGCATCGAACGCTGCTGGAACGCGAGATCGTGATCGTGGAGGGGTTGCAGCTCGGAGGCGTCGCGCCAGGCGTGTATGATTTCATTTGCCTTCCTTTAAGGATTGCGGGCCTCGACGGCGCACCGGCGCGAGCGGTGCTGTTGGAGCTGTAGCCGGGAGGCATGCTGGCATTTTGCATCTGTTCCGCGAGGCGTGACCTTGCATAAACCCAACTGATCGGTTATATTCGCACCATGCCCACCGTCTTGCGCGAGGGTGGCTTTCGCGTGGTGATTTTCTTGCCGCCTCGCGAGCACGAACCACCGCACGTTCACGTACGAAACGCAGGCGGCGAGGTCGTAATTGAGCTCGCCACGGGTAAGAGTCCTCAGACGGTCCGCGAGATTGCTGGCATGCGGACAACCGATATTATGAGGGCGTTCTGGATTGTCGAGGAGCATACGGAGTATCTGCTCGCACGCTGGAGGGAATACCATGAATAAGACGCGAACATCCAAGACTGATATTCTCCGGCAGATCCCACGCGCTCGCGCCCGGGATACACGGGAGCGAACGGCGGGCCGGCGTGCTGTTTCAGCGTACTACG
>JBPCPS010000029.1:0-11789 GCA_050998915.1 Gemmatimonadaceae bacterium | reverse complement strand
CGCCGCCGACGTTTCCTTCCTGGACGGCGCCGGAGCGCGCGCCGTCGAGTGCCGTAAAGACGTGCTCGGGCTTCACGTGAAAGCCGTTGATGTCGCTCACGAATCCGTCGTACGTCTCGGCGACGATGGGCAGCGCCCACGGCTGCGAGCCGGGCCGGCGCATCTGCCAGGCGATGATTGCGTCGCGCACCACACCGACGCTGTGCGTGTTGGTGATCGCGATCGGTCCCTCGACGATGCCAGATTCTTCCACCCATGTCGTTCCCGTCATCTCGCCGTTCCCGTTGAGCGTAAACCACGCGCCCAGGACGGGGTCCCCATTCGCCCTGCCGCGCGGATGAATCACGGTGACGCCGGTCCGCACTGGCCCCGTCCCAACGATCAGTTGGCCAGTGCCTGAAATCAGAGTCGTGTGGCCGACTTCCACGCCGGCAACGTCAGTGATTCCGTTCAGCGGTCCGCGGGTGCCGGCGATGGGAACGCCAAGGTCGTGCGCCCTCGGTCTGGCCTGCGCGGACGCGGTGGCGGCCAGAAGCAGTCCCATGGCAACGTGGCAAAAACGCATATCGAGGTCCTGGCGGAAGGATCAAGGCACCGCGGCGGTCGCACGCGAATCTACGACACTAGCGATGCGGCGGCATGGCGTGGAACGCGATCCGGCTGTACGTCTCGCGGGACGACGTTCGCCGGTCGCGAGGCTCGTTCGGTTCGGCGGAACCCGGTAGATTTGGAGGATGTCCGCCGCGCCTGCTGAATCCACTTCGCGTGTCCTTGTCGCCATGTCCGGCGGCGTGGATTCTTCGGTCGCAGCTGCGATGCTGGTGGAACAGGGCTACGACGTGGTGGGGGCGACGATGAAGCTGTTCTGTCACGGAACCGACGTGCCGGACAGGCCCTGCTGTTCGCTGGATTCCGTGAATGACGCGCGGCGCGTGTGCGAGCAGCTCGGCATACCGCACTACGTGATCAATCTCGAGGACCGCTTCGGCGCGGACGTGATCGACAACTTCGTGGACGAGTACTCGCGCGGGCGCACGCCCATTCCGTGTGTGCGCTGCAACACGTTCACCAAGTTCCGCGATCTCGTGAAGACCGCGGACAAGATTGATGCGCGGTACATCGCCACGGGCCACTACGCGCGGATGGTAAACGGCGAGCTGCACCGTGGCGTGGACGAGAACAAGGACCAGACGTACTTCATGTGGGGGATCGACCGCTCGGTTCTGTCGCGCATGCTCCTGCCGATCGGAGAGATGACCAAAGCCGAGACGCGGGCGCTGGCGCACAAGCTCGGGCTCGAGGTGATTGCCGACAAGCCGGAGAGCCAGGAGATCTGCTTCGTGCCGGACGGCGATTACATGAAGATCCTGCGCGAGCGGTTGCCGGCGGATGCGCCCGCGCTGTCGAAAGGGCCGATCGTGACGAGCGATGGCCGCGTGATCGGGCAGCACGAGGGGTACGCGCGGTTCACCATAGGCCAGCGGCGCGGATTGCCGGGGGGGTTCGCCGAGCCGATCTACGTCGTGGCAATCAGACCGCTGGACCGGGCGGTCGTCGTGGGTCCGCGCGAAGAGCTGCTGGGCCGCGGTGTGATCGCGCGCGAGGTAAACTGGCTCACGGACGCGCCGTCCGAAGGCGCGAACGTGCACGTCCGGGTTCGGCACAGGGCACCGCTCGCCGTGGGCGAGCTGCTGCGCGTGGACGGCGACGAAATCGAAATAGCGCTCGACGAACCCGTAGCGGCGATAACGCCCGGGCAGAGCCTCGCTGTCTACCATGAGACAGGCATGCTCTTCGGTGGCGGCTTCATCCACGGCGTACCCCATGCGCGCCGCGCCCTTCGAACCATCGCTGCGTGAATCATCGCCAGCGCACTTCGCCCAACCAACCGCCGCCATGAACCGCGCCGCCATTCTCGTCTTTGCCATTCTCGCCTGCTCCCCTACCGATGAAACGGTGACAGACACCGCCGCGGCCCTGCGGCCCCTCCCGCACGATCCGCACTCTTTCGCTCAGCCGGACACCGCCCGCGTCACGCACGTCTCGCTCGACTTGACACCGGACTTCGATGCAAAGCGGCTGCGCGGCACCGTGCGGCTCACGATCGACCGGAGCGCGAAAGCGGATTCCGTGATCCTCGACGTCCGTGACCTGACCATCATGCGGATCACGACCCCGGGCGGAGACACGCTCGGCTTCAAGATCGGCGCCGCCAGGGAATTCCTCGGCTCGCCGCTCGCGATCGCGCTGCCGGCGCGCGACACGTCGGCGCAGACATCAGCAGACACTATCGTCATCCAGTACGAGACGTCACCGGCCGCGGCCGCGGTGCAATGGCTCACTCCGCAGCAGACCGCAGGTAAGAAGCTTCCCTTCCTGTTCACGCAGGGGCAGGCCGTGCTCACACGCACGTGGGTGCCCACGCAGGACAGCCCCGGCGTCCGCCAGACTTACGACGCGACGATACACGCCCCAGCGGGAATGCGTGCGGTCATGAGCGCGGAGAATGTCAGCACCGCCAACGAGACGGATTCGGCGGGCCTGTCGGTGTTCCGGTTCAGGATGACGAACCCGATCCCACCGTACCTGTTCGCGCTCGCGGTCGGCGACATCGCGTTCCGACCGATCGGCACTAACACCGGAGTGTACGCGGAGCCGTCGGTCGTCGAGCAGGCAGCTACCGAATTCTCGGAAGTCGACGCGATGATGGCCGCCGCAGAGAAGCTGTACGGGCCCTATCGCTGGAAGCGCTACGACATCCTCGTGCTCCCGCCCTCCTTCCCCTTCGGTGGAATGGAGAACCCGATGCTCACGTTCGCGACGCCGACGATCCTCGCGGGCGACCGCTCGCTCGTGAGTCTCGTCGCGCACGAGCTCGCGCACTCGTGGTCAGGCAACCTCGTCACCAACGCGACGTGGGACGATTTCTGGATCAATGAAGGGTTCACTACCTATATAGAAGCGCGAATCATGGAGGAGCTGCGTGGCAAGCCGTACGCCGACGTGCTGCGGCAGCTCGGCCACCAGGACATGCGGGATGCGGTCGCGGAGCTCGACAGCGCCGACACACGCCTCAAGCTGAATCTGGCCGGCCGCGATCCAGACGAAGGACTCACCGACATCGCGTACGAGAAAGGCTCGGCGTTCCTGCAGACCATTGAGTCGGTGGTCGGACGCACCCGGCTCGACCAGTATCTCCGCGGCTATTTCGACCGCAACGCGTTCAAGCCCATGACGTCCGAGTGGCTGCTCGACGACATTCGCGAGAACTTGCTGACGCCGGGCGAAGTGGCACGCGTAAACCTCGACGAGTGGGTGTACCGACCGGGGATTCCAGCCAACGTGCCGAAAATCGCGGCGAGCGCGCTGGCGGCGGTGGACAGCCAGGTCACTCGATGGAACGGTGGAGCGGCCGCGGCGGCATTGCAGACCAGCAAATGGTCCACGCAGGAATGGCTGCACTTCCTGCGCACGCTGCCCGACACGATGCCGGCCGCGCGTCTTGCCGAGCTCGACACGCAGTTCCGTCTGTCCTCGAGCGGCAACGCCGAGATACTCGGCCAGTGGCTCCTCATCGCGATCAAGAACAAGTACGAGCCGGCGTTCCCCGCTCTCGCCCGCTTCCTCACGTCGCAGGGCCGCCGGAAGTTCCTGACTCCTCTGTACACTGAGATGATGAAGACTCCGTGGGGCGCGACGATGGCGCGCGACATCTACCGCCGTGCGCGCCCCACGTACCACTCCGTCGCGACGGGAACCATGGACAAAATCGTCAACGCGGAGTCGAGCAGCAACTAGCGCACGACACCCTCGAGCACCCAGGTCTCGTCGGCGCCCTCGCTTGCGGAGCTTGGCTGAGCCGGCGTAGAGCCATACCTATATACTCGCGCATCAGCCCCCCGGCGATGTCATGAAAATGTCAGCCAGATCGGTCTCATGGAAAGAGGCGAAGATCCGGGTGGACTCGATGCACCTGGACGCTCTCAAGCAGGACACCGCGCGCGGGGGGCAACCGGAAGCGAGGCACCCCACGCGCGTCACGCGCGTCCAACCGGCGCGCTTGCTTCCAAGATCATCCGCGCGCCGCGCCGTATGTTCCTCGAAACCACATCGAGGAGGAAGCATGGTCCCAGCATTTCGTTCGTGGCGGCTCGCTGTAGCGGTCGTGGCGTCTCTGGCCTGCGGTGGAGGCGGTGGCGGGGGCGGCAGCCCGACCGCCCCAACCCCCCCGGGCCCAGGCTCGCCATCCACCAGCGCGTCGGTCGCGATGAGCGGCGGTCTCGACTCGTACGGGTACGAGGTGAATGCCTTTGCCCCGTCAACGGTCACTATCGCTCGAAACGGCACTGTAACGTGGAGCAATCCGACGGGCCGCACGCATAACGTCACGTTCTCGACCGCCGGCGCTCCGGCTAATATCGCGGACCACGGCTCCGGTACAAACGCGCGCACCTTCGCAACCGCGGGCACGTTCAGCTACCAGTGCACCAATCACGGGGGAATGTCCGGCGCAGTTACGGTGCAGTAATCGGGCTTTCTACTTGCTGAAAGGAGGGGTTAGCGTCGGCTGAAGGTCTTGCCGCGACACGGTTAACCCCTCCGCTCAAGCCTTCGCTGGCTTGACGCGAGGGCCGGGGCTCTGCATTATCTGCCGCGCGCTACGTCACGATTGTGCAACGGTGGCGTAACTCGCACGCAGCCTAACAACACACCCCGGAGAACCCATGGGCACTCGCAAGTTGTTGCGATCGGGCCTGGCAGCTCTGCTGTTGCTGCTTGTCGCCCCAACGTTTCTGGCAGCTCAGGAACGGCAGATATCGGGTCGCGTGACCCGGTCCGGCTCGGATGAGCCGGTTCCCGATGTGCAGGTCTCGGTACTCAATGCGGCGCAGGACCGGACTACCCGAACGAGCGCCGATGGACGGTACTCGATCAGCGTCCCCACCGGCGAAGCGCGTCTCCAGCTTCGTGCCATTGGATACACCAGACGGGAAATCAACGTCCCGGCCGGCACGAGCACACTCAACGTTGTGCTGGTGCAGGATTTCTTCCGCCTCGGGGAAGTAGTCGTCACCGGTGAGGCGACGACGATCGAACGGCGCAGCGCTACGACTGCCGTAGCCTACGTGTCAGGCGAGGAAATCTCCAGAGTTGCGGCGCCGACCTTCGAGAACGCGCTCACCGGGAAGGTCTCCGGCGTGAACATACAGTCCAACTCGGGCGCCCCCGGTGGAGGCATCCAGCTGCAGGTCCGGGGCAACAATACCATCCTCGGCGCCTTCGACCCGCTGTATGTGATCGATGGAGTCGTCTACTCCAACAGCCGGATCGCGAGTGGGCGTGGACAAATGACCAACGCCGCGTTCGCGACGGCTGAAGACGACGCGGTGAATCGCGTGGCGGACATCAACCCGGCCGACATCGCCAGCATCGAAATACTGAAAAGCGCCGCGGCATCCTCCATTTACGGATCCAAAGCGGCCAACGGTGTGGTAATAATCACCACGCGGCGAGGCCAGGCAGGACGGCCGAGGGTGCGGCTGACGCAGCGAGTCGGGCAGTTCACCCCGCTGAAGACGCTGGAGAGCCGGCGGTGGACCCAGGCAGAAGCCGTAGCGAGGTATGGACCGAGCGTCGCGCAGTGGTTCACGCCCGATCCCAATCCGTACTTCAATCACTACGACAAGGTGTTCACCGGCCGCGAAGTTTCGTGGGAGACCGCCGCGGACGTCAGCGGCGGAACGGAGAACACCCGCTACCTCGTCGGCGCCACTTTAAAGCGCGACGGCGGAACTGAGCCGAACACCGGCTTCAGGCGGCAAGGCTTGAGGCTGAACCTCGACCAAATCGTCAACTCGAAATTCGACGTGAAGGTATCGAGCGTCTTCAACCGCGCCGAGCACGATCGCGGCTGGAACAACAACTGTAATAACTACGCGTGTCACGGCTACGCATTCCCGTACACACCCAGCTTCGTCGATTTGTCGCGCCGCGATGAGAACGGAAACTTCATCAGGCCCGATTGGGGGATCCAGTCCAACACGATCCAGCTCGCCGAGCTTGCGGTGAATCACGAGCGAACCAACAGGTTTACGGGCGGAGCCACGCTGAACTACAATGCGTTCACCTCCGACAGACAGTCGCTGCGATTCGTATTGGGTGGTGGGCTTGACGCGTTCCAGCAGAACAACGATCTGTGGACGCCGAACGAATTGTTCTCGGAGCAGCCGCAGTCGCTTCCGGGAGAATCGATCGAGCAGGATGGACTCAGCCAGTTATTCAACTGGAACGCGAACGTCATCCACACCTTCAGACCCTCCCGCGGGGGCTGGTCGGCAGCGACATCGGCAGGCATCCAGTACGCGGACAGAGAACTCAAGATCAGCCGGATCAGAACGCAGAACCTCGTTCCCGGACAGCGGAATGTGGGCCAGGGCACGATCACAACCGGAACAGAAGATCTGAGCCAGGAGCGAACGGTTGCGTTTTATGCCCAGGAAGAGCTCCGCATGTTGTCCGAGCGACTCCTCCTGCAGGGAGGCCTTCGGGCTGAGAGGAGCAGCGTAAACGGCGACATAGACAAGTATTTCATTTTTCCGAAGCTGTCGGCGTCCTTCAGGTTCCTGAACCTGTTGGGAGCCGGGAGCGAGCTGAAGCCCCGGATAGCATACGGGGAGACGGGCAACCAGCCCCTCTTCGGCCAGAAGTTTACCCTGCTCGGAACACCGCTCCTTGGCGGACAGCAGGGCTTCACCGTGGACGGTGCCTCCGGTAGTCCAGAGGTCGAGCCTGAGCGCGTGAAGGAGATCGAGTTCGGTCTCGATGGCTTCGCGAGGAGTGGGCGGCTAACCTGGGAGCTGACGTCCTTCAACAGGAATACAACGAATCTTTTGTTGATACGTGTTCCCGCTCCTTCCACCGGCTTCACCCGCCGCGTGTTCAACGGTGGCAAGATTCAGAACCGTGGGTTCGAGGTCGGACTGGGCTACACGCCGATCCAGACCCCCAACATGCAGTGGGTTTCTCGCGCCACGTATACCAGTTACACCAGCAAGGTCCTGGATCTCGCCGGCCTGCCGCCTTTCCGCCCGAATCTCTCGGGCTTCGGCGGCCTTGGCGTCACATTCATCAAGGTTGGCCAGCCCCTGACCCAACTCGTCGGTCGCGCGTACGACGAAAACGGCGTGCGGACAACTGCTGTCGACATCAAGATCGGAAACACCGCTCCGGATTTCCGGATGGGTTTCGTCAACGATCTCACGTACAAGGCGTGGAGCCTGAATGTGGTGTTCGATTATCAGCGTGGCGGCAGCATCATCAACCTGACCCAGTTTCTGTACGATGATGCCGGCACTCCCGCTGATTTTGGAAGCGCGGCATACGACGTCCGCTACAAGGGCTACAACGACGGGGTAATGATTCCCTACATCGAGGAAGCGACCTTCCTCAAGCTGCGGGAATTGAGTCTCGGCGTGAACGTTCCACCGTCCATGTTCCGTGGACTGAACTGGGGCGTGGATGACGTCCGGGTGAGTTTGACCGGCCGAAACCTCTTCTCATGGCAGAAATACAGCGGGCTTGATGCAGAAGTGGCCAATCTCGGTTCCGCGGCCATTCGTAACAATCTGGACGTAGCACCGTACCCGCCGAGCCGCAGCATTTTCCTTAACGTCACCCTGGGGTTCTGATGACTTCCATAATTCGACGGATTCAAAAAGCGCGCATGAGTCTCCGCGCTTGCGGAACAGGCGTCGTGATGGTGGGAGCCATCTCGCTCGCCTCGTGCCGCGATTTCGACGTGCGAAACACCAACGCGCCGACACAGGACGCGCTGACGGCGGCGCCCACGCGTGCAGTGCTGGCGCGGAACGCGACCGGCATTCAGATCCAGGCGTTCAACGACCTCGGGACGGAGCTCGAGTTTTACTCGATCTATGGGCGCGAAGGATACAATCTGTTCGGTAACGACCCGCGGGAGACGGGCGAGCAGATTCGCGGCCCGCAGGACGCCGGCGGCCGCTCCGGCGGTTCGTGGCTCAGCAAGTACCAAGCGATCCGTACGATTAACACGTACCTCACGGCGCTGACCAACGCGACCGGACTGACTGCCCCGGAGATCCGGGCTTCAGCCGGCTTCGCCAAGACGTACAAGGCCTACCACATATTCAGGCTGGCCGTCCGCAGTGGTGCGTTGGGGATTCCCATCGACGTGGATCGCGCCATTACGGAGGATCCGGCACCGTTCGTGTCGTTCGCCGACGCGATGACGGCTGCGTCCGCCCTGCTGGACGAGGCGCAGGCTGATCTCCAGGCGGGAGGGGCTGCATTCCCCTTCACGTTCGTACCTGGCTACACCGGGTTTACGACGCCGGCCACATTCATCCAGTTCAACCGTGCGCTGGCGGCGGACGTCCTGGTGCACCGTGCCACGTTCAACAGCTGCACGGCGTGCTGGGCGCAGGCTTCCACGGCCATCGGGTCGTCGTTCGTAACGACGGCGGGATTGCCGGGCTCGCTTACTACGGGAGTGTACTTCGGCTATACGGGCGCGGCGCAAGAGCTGACGAATCCGGTAACCGAAGCCATCACCTCCGATCGTTACTGGGTGCATCCGTCCATCGTGACGGGAGCGCAGCTCCGGTCCGACGGCACACCCGACCTCCGTCTAACGACCAAGGTGCTGGCGGCCGGGCGTACCAAGACCCTGAACGCGCTCGTCGCAACCCACAAGCCGGTGATGTACAACCTTGCGTCGAACCGCACGGCCGCCGACAATGGCGCCGATGTCCCCTGGATTACCAACGAGGAGCTGCTTCTGCTCCGCGCGGAGATCCGATGGAACACGGGGAACAAGCTGGGCGCGATCGACGACATAAACCTCGTCCGGCAGCACGCCGGCGGGTTGCCGCCGTCGAGCCTGACCGTCGTCAGCAGCGACGCAGCGTTCGTGACGGAGCTGCTGTACAACAGGCTGTACTCGTTGCTGTGGCAGCAGGGCACGCGCTGGATCGATGCGCGCCGGTACGGGCGTACCGCCTCGCTCCCGATAGATCGCACTGGCGACGTCATACATCCGAACATGCTGGTGCCGGCAGCGGAGTGCGACGCGCGCGGGCTGTCGGTTCCCTGCACCCCATAACTCCGGGCCGCGTGCAATGACGAAGGCCGGCAAGGCGAAAGTCTTGCCGGCCTTCTTTTTTGACCGCCACGGTTCAGCGCTCGATCAGCTCACCCGGCGATTCGCGGCGAGACGGTACTGGGCTGGCGTGACCCCGAATCGACGCCGGAACAGATTGGTGAAATGGCTCTGGTCATAGAACCCGGCGCGCAGCGCAACCGATGACAGCGGCTCCTCACTCTCGAGCAGGTCCCGCACGGCACGCTCGATGCGCAGCTCGCGAATGCGCTCTCCGACCGTGATCCGGAACGCGGAGCGGTAGCTTCTGGCAAGAGTCGCTGGCGCGACTCCGACCGCCCGCGCAACCGCCCCGAGCGCGATCCTCGACGAATAAAGTTCGCGGATCATCTCATCGGCCTCGCGCAGCCAGTTCGGCATCGACGACGCCGTCGCAGGCACGGAGTCCCGGGCGAGTGTGGCCAGCAGCTCCAGCAGCAACCCCTCGACGGCGATCGCCGCGGATTCATCGCCTGCGTCGAGCTCCACCAACAGCCGGTTGACGATGCTGCCGGCGTGTGCTCCTGAAACGTGAATGCGCTCGTCGAGCAGCTCGTGGATGTGGCGCGATTCCGTGAAGCGCCCCCGGTCCACATCGATGCGGAGCCCATGAGTCTCATCGGCCGCAAAAAGGTTTGAGTGCGTCTCGCCGGCGGGGGTGACCTTGAGCGAGTCGGACAGGCAGTCGACCGCTTGCCCACCGATGTATTCGGTGAACCGTCCGCGCAGCACGTAGCACAAAGTGGGATCGTCGTGCGAGTGTCGGGGCAGCTCTGTCCCCTGCGGATGCACGCCCATGTACAGTGAGAAGCCGGGCACGGTCATCATGCGCGAGCGGTAACGCGAAGCACGATCCAGATCCGGGCTTTTCATAATCACGTATCCAACTTTGCAGCACCTCTCGTGCCCGCGCAACAAGCATTTGCCAAGGTCACGGGCGTCCAACCCATGGCATCGCCTACAAGCCGACGCCAAGTGCGCGGAGGTATCCTTCTTCGGACTACCATCATCCGGAGAATGCATCCATGCCGAGAATTGGTTCACGATCGCTGCCAGCCGCCCTTGTGGTCCTAATGCTCGCCTGCGGAGGCGGAGGCGGGGGCGGGGGCGGCGACGGCCCCGTCGGGCCCGGACCAGGACCGGGTCCGGGACCTAGCCCCAGCCCAGGCACCGTTACGCTCGGCGTCGCCAGCTTCTCCCCGGTGTCGGTGACTATCCAGACGGGCGGCAGCGTCACCTGGAACAACACCAGCGGGGTGACCCACAACGTGACGTTCGCCGCCGCGACTGGCGCGCCGCAAAACATTCCCAATCACGCCTCCGGCAGCAACTCGCGCACGTTCAACACCCTCGGAACGTTCGCGTACAGCTGCACCCTGCACGCGGGAATGAACGGATCGATCGCCGTCCAATGACGGAAACTCTATTCGCACGAGGGCGCCTCGCACAGCGCGGCGCCCGGGCTGCTCTTGTCCTCTCGGCTCTCGTGGCGGCCGGGAGCCCGGCCGACGGGCAGCGCCTCATCGATTATTCCCCCAACACGCGCCCGGCGTGGACCATGGATAAGTGGCAGCCGGCGATGGTCCTGTCGCACCGCTTCGAGCTGGTCGATGGCGGTGACGAGCTGATCAGCGTACCCACCATGACCTTCGGTACGGCCATTGGAAGCAGGATGGCGGCCGGCCTCGACTTCACCTCGAACAGCGAGGTGAGCGCCGAGAAGCTCGGCGAGAACGAGACCCAATGGTGGGCGGCGTTTCGCGGACCGGCTGGCCAGCGCGGCGGACTCAGTGGACTGCTCGGCTACAACACGGCCGCCGGCAGTGTGGACGGAGCGATCACTGCCAGGGTGCGAGCCCGCTTCCTGACTGTCATCGCGGAAGCGCGCGCCTTCTCTGACGCTTTCGGCACCGGCAGCGGTGGCTTCGCGGGAGCGGGCGGAGTGGTTTTTCAGTTGACGCCTTACTTGGCACTGGCTGGCGACGTCGGCCGCGCGTTTAGCCCGGACACCCTTGGAACTGCATGGAGCGGGGCGCTCGCATTCGCGTTCCCGGGCACGCGGCATCACTTCTCTTTCCACGCGACCAACGCCGGAGCTGTCACGCTGCAAGGCACGTCCCGCAAGAAGGCCTATGGGCCGGAACCCGTTCGCTACGGATTCGCCTTCGTCGCGCCGCTCGGAACCGCGTCGCAGTGGTCCCGGATCTTCCGCCGGGGCGACGCCGCATCCGGGCCGGCGGTGGGGGACGCGGCACCAACGGTCGCAGCCGATGACAGCGGAAGGGTACGGGTCAACCTCAAGGACCTCGCCTTTTCCCCGGCAACTATTCGGATCAAGGCGGGGCAAACGATCGAGTGGGTGAATGCTGATCCGCTGGCGCATACCGTGACGGCGGATGACAAGAGCTGGGGGAGCGGCTTTCTGAATCAGGGTGGTCGGTACGCGCGGCGCTTCACAGAGACTGGATCGTTTCCGTATCATTGCGAGCCGCATCCCCAAATGAAGGGGACCGTCATCGTCGAGCAGTAGCAGCGCCGGAATCCTTGGATCCATCAGAGGGCGGCTGTGGGGGGGGGGGGCTTGGCCTCGACCGGAGCCATACCCCCACCACCA
>JBPCPS010000005.1:0-3806 GCA_050998915.1 Gemmatimonadaceae bacterium | reverse complement strand
TAGCGCGCCGGCCGAAGACTGCTCCGCGCATCGTCGAGTTGAAGTCGTTGTCGTGGCGGCAGCCGAGAATCGTGCCGTCGGGAAGGATTCGCTGCGCGATGGTGTTGACGTGTCCCGGAGAGTTGACGGGCACGAAGTCGCCGTTCGGCTTTAGCAGATAGCCGTGGAAGTTCAGCGTCGGCTCACCCGGCATCCGGTACGATCCGACGATCTCGCCCCGCGGGCCTATTCCCCGCGCTTCCGTAAACGACGCGTCGGGGAAGTCGATCGTGGTAAACGCTCCGCGCTTGAGCAGAAACCCGCGCGTAACGCCGGTCGAGTCAACGTAAAACCCGACTATGTCGCCACCGTCGTTGATACCTTGTGCCGATGTCCGCCGCGCTCCCGGAACCTCGATGGTGGTGAACGTGAAAGTCCGTTCCGCGCGGACGATGCTCGCCGTTGGTGACGGCAAGGACGTGATTTGGTGTGCGCAGCCGGTCAGGAGCGCGGCAGCGAGCGCCGCGACGGGGATGTCTCGAGTCAAGAATACCCCCGGTGCTAAAGACACTTGACCAGCTGCGCGGCCGCGCCGCGCACGAGCTCGAAGGGACCGAGCGTATCGGGGCCGACGAAAACCCGCAGCGTCATGCGGCCGCCACTGACGCGCCCAACGTAGCGGGCCGACGCGGAATCCGCAACTTCACCGACACGTATCGGTCCACCGTGCTCCCGCACGTGCACGCCCGCTACATCGAAACGGCCCGAACCGTCGGCGTACATCGGGGAGCTGAGTCCACCGTGGGCGCAGTCGTATTCGATGCTGCCACCCGTATCGGTGAGCGTGAGCTCCGCGCGCGGCGCACCCCAGCGCCCGGTCACGAGGCTGTTTGCAGTCCCGGCAGGTCCCGGCGTGCATTGCGAAGTGCCGCCGAGCGTGACAGCCAGCAAGCATGTAGCGAGACGCATATCAATCTCCTCTGAGCCATGGCCTTTGAGCTTCTGACAGGGTCATCAAGGACGAAATACGTGGTGTCCACCGTTCGATTCGTAAAGCGCGCGTGGATCGGGGAGAGTCGTGGCCACCAGGGGTTAGGGAACCGCTGGCACCTCCCGCCGCCGAGAAGCATCGCCGTCGGGAATGACGACGGCGAACCACGGGGCAATGGAATCTCCGCGCCTGGCCTTCCACTCCACAACCACCGGCTTTCCCGCGCGTCGTCGCGGCAGGGTCCGCGTTGGCCGATTCATTCTGAGATTCTGCGCCCGTAATGCGAGCGTACGCACGGCTGCATCCGACACCACCGCGCGGATCGTGATTTCTCCATTGGATGCAGTCGTGGCGCTCGCAGTGAAGGGCGCGCGCGAGCGAAGCGCCTCGAGCGCGGGCGACGTGCCGGTCAGGTCCTGCATCAGCCAGAGCCAGCGCGCGGAGGAGTGCACCCACACTTCTTTATATACATACATGTTCTGCGAGGGCCAGTAGGGCAGGTCGGTGGTGTCGCGACTCTGCATCCCCACCGGCAGCGAGCCCACGAAGTCGCCCGACGACACGCTGTACTGCTGCGCCCAGCCATAACCCTCGCCGTACATCGTGCTCTGCGCGAACGGGTTGCGGCCGACAACCCACTGGGCTTGCTGGTGCGCGAGATCGAGCGCGGCGCTGTCGCCCCGCAGCCGCGCCGTCGCGGATAACGCCTTGGCCTGCGAAAGCAGTACCCCGTAATTCCCGCGCCGCGCGAACCAGACCGGGAACGCGCGAAGATACCACCCATCCCCCATCTCCATTCCCTGCAACACCTGCGCGCGATATGCCGCGCGCGTTGCACCGTGCAGCGCGCCCGAGTCCGGCACCAACCGCTCGTCGCCCAGCCGATACACGTACGCGGGAAGCACGCCGTACGGCGCGGTCGTCGTGGCGCTCCGCTTCTGGTACTCGGCGTACAGCGCGACCGTCGAATACCAGCTCATCCAATCCGCGTGATCCGGCAGTGCCTCGACGAGCTGCGCCAGCGCGACGATCGGCGCCTGGTCGTTCCCGCGGTGGAACTGGTGGAAGAGCGTGTCGCGCTCCGGTCCCGTGTAAAAGAAGCCCGCGAGCGGGAAGACGGTGCCAACGGGAGTCTTCTGCTGCGACGCGACGATCACGCGCGCCAGCTCGACCGCCTTGTCCGCGTATCTCTTATTACCGGTTGCGTGATACAGCTCGAGCGACGCGGTGATGCCAATGCCGGCGAGCTCCATCCGCGTAGCGGCGAACGCAGGCGTGTCGCGCGTCCCCGGCGACTCGACCCCGACAATCGCGTGGTTCCAATCGTCCTCGGCGGTCGCCAGGGCGCGCGCCGCCAGCTCGGGCTCGCTGCTCTTCAGCACGCGGTACGCGAGCGCTTCGGCGGCGGCTGCGATGTAGTTCACATTGGGGTTGTTCCGCATCTCGCGCGAGCGGTCGTCCGCGTCGCCGGCGATGTTGTTGGTCCACAGGTTGTGGCTGGCGAAGTACAGCCGGTAGCCGCCGGGCGCGCGTACACGCAGCAGCCACTCGAGCCCCCATTTGCCCTCCTCGATGAGACGCTCGACAAGCTCCTCGTTGTCGTCGTACTCGCGCGATCGCGCGGCGAGGGCGAACATCGCGTAAGTGGCTTCGCCGGTGTTGACCGTGCCTTGCGACAGGTCGCCCGCGTCATGCCAGCCGCCGCTGATCGGGATGCGCATGTCGCCGCGCGTGGCGAACCAGTCGAGGTGATCCAGCGGGTGCGAGCCGGGCACGTCGTACCCGCAGCGATTGCCGTAGAAAAAGTTGAGCGTCGTCCAGATCGTGCGATTCCAGACGTCGAGCGCGACACGAAATGGCTGGGTGGTTTCATCGCCGGCGCGGATGGTGAGTAGCGCCGGCTCGTCCAGCTCGGAAAGGTCCATCTCCTGGAACGTCCCGAGCCGGCTCTGGATCCTGCGCGTCGGTTTGCGAAGGACGAGACGGCCGCTGCCCGCGTTGAACACGGAGAACTCGCGTACCGCGGTATCACTCATCAGCGCCGTCTTGCTCGCCCCGCTCTCGTATCCCGTGTGGCTGAACGAGATCCTGCCGGGCGCGACGTTCCAGCCCGTGTGGTGATCCGGCGTGACCTGTTGCAGCTCCATGCGGCCGATCTCGAACGCGACCGTGTCGCCCGGCAGCGCGAGCATCTTGTTCACCCAGTAGCCGATCTCGATCGCGGTGACGCGGTCGCGCGCGAGCGGCTCGATCTCCCACACCACTTGCGTCCACTTATTGTTGGCGAGCGTGACGTAGTGGATTCCTTCGCGGTAGTACTTGTCCGGCACCTTCTCCGCGCCGTCGTTGTGCAGCACGATCTGGAGCGGCAGCATCGGAAAGCCGCGGACTTCAGGCTTGATCCATAGCGAGAGCCGGTTGTACGCGCGCCAGTCCTCGCCATCGAACGCGCGCCGGAGGTTGACGGACGACAGGCGGCTGCGCGTGGGCGCGGGCGCGCCGCGGAACATCTCCATGTCCACGCGCAGCACGCGCATGCCACCGGTGCGCGGCTCGGTGGGGAAGGTGACAGCCGCGGTTCCACTGGAGCGCCAGCTATCGGGTCGCGTCATGTCGTCGAGCGTGCGGCTTGCCAGGACGGGCTTCCGGAGCCAAACGGCCTCGGCCGAGCTCTCGAACTCGATGGGGAGGAGTGCGCGCCGCGGGTACTGCGCGAGCGCGATTGCCGGGGCTGTCGCGCAGAGGAGGATGCCCGCCACCGCGCACCTCACGGTACAGGAGCTGTTGAGGTCACGCATGGAATTGACGGCCTGATGAATCTTCGCGTAAGAGGATG
>JBPCPS010000172.1:0-36939 GCA_050998915.1 Gemmatimonadaceae bacterium | reverse complement strand
GAGGATGGGCGGAACAGAAGGGAAAGGGTGACACGGTCTTATGCCTCTCT
The DNA here is from genome assembly GCA_050998915.1 of Gemmatimonadaceae bacterium. Classification (GTDB taxonomy): domain Bacteria; phylum Gemmatimonadota; class Gemmatimonadetes; order Gemmatimonadales; family Gemmatimonadaceae; genus JACDCY01. The sequence goes on along the minus strand of JBPCPS010000172.1, from coordinate 36,889 downwards.
CCGCGGTCCTCACTTAATCGCCGATCCTCATGTCGGTTAGTCCTGAGACCGCAAAGTTCTTAATCCGCAATCGCGAGTGACCGTCACCGAAATTCACCCACTAGCTGCCCACGCCGGACCACAAGGCCCCGCGCTTGACATACCTAACAGCCCAATGTATAATACTGCCATGTATGCCTTGCTGGGTGCCCCGCACGACGGTGAAATCATGCAAATCAACAAGGATCTGATGGCTGCTTCCTCGACCCCGATCGTGCTCGCGATCCTCGCCGAAGCGGATAGCTACGGCTACGCGATCCTGCAGCGGGTTCGGGAGCTGTCCGGCGGACGCATGGAATGGACGGACGGGATGCTCTATCCGGTTCTGCACCGGCTCGAGCGGCTCGGCCACATCAAGGCGCGCTGGGAAACCGCGGAGAGCGGCCGCAAGCGCAAGTACTACAAGATCACGTCCCAAGGCCGGGCGCAGCTCGCCGAGGAGCGCAAGCAGTGGCAGGCCGTGGACGCGACGCTGAAGGGAATCTGGCGGTCGCTGTCCGCTTCGATGCCCGACCTCACACCGGCGTTCGCGACGCCGCTACCACACGGAGTCTGACCATGCCGGCCCAGGATCATGCAGCATCCCTCGAAGCACAGATCGAACAGTGGCGGAGCTACGTCCGCCGCCGGCAGGCGATCCACTCCGTCGACATCGCCGAGCTGGAAGATCATCTGCGCGAGCAGGTAGCGACGCTCGTCGACGCGGGACTATCCACCGACGAAGCGTTCCTCGTTGCCGTGAACCGCATGGGCAACCTCGACGCGCTCTCGCGGGAGTTCGCGCGCGAGCACTCGGAGCGGCTCTGGAAGCAGCTCGTCGTCGTTCCCGCGGATTCCGGCGAGCCGGTCGCCCGCGCGGCGCGCACCGATGCGATCGTGGCCTTCTGTCTGGCGGTGGCGGCAGCGGTGCTCGTCAAGCTCCCGGTGCTGTTCGGGATGGACCTCGACGACGACGCCCACTTCTATGTGCGCAACGCGAGCTTCTTCGTGCTGCCACTCCTGACGGGTTACTTCGTGTGGAAGCGCGCGCTCACCAAGAGCGCCGTGCGCTGGATCGCGGTTGCGTTCGCGGCCGCGATGATAGTGGTGAACGCTTACCCGTTCACTGAGAGCGGCCACACTCTGACGCTCGCCGCAATTCACCTGCCGATCGCGCTCTGGCTCGCCGTCGGCGTGGCTTACGCCGGCAATCGCTGGTGGCAGGTCGAGGGGCGCATGGACTTCATCCGCTTCTCCGGCGAGCTGTTCATCTACTACGTGTTGATCGCGCTCGGCGGCGGCCTGCTCATGGCATTCATGGCGGGAATCTTCCAGGCGATCCACGTAGACGTCGAGCCGGTCATCGAGCAGTGGGCGATAACCGGTGTGGTCGGCGCTGTAATCGTCGCTGCCTGGCTGGTCGAGGCGAAGCAGAGCGTGATCGAGAACATGGCGCCCGTGCTGACGCGGCTGTTCACGCCGCTGTTCGCCGCGGTGCTGCTCGGATTTCTCGTGACACTGGCGGTTACGGGACGCGGCATCGACATCGATCGCAACGCGCTCATCGTCTTCGACCTGCTTCTCATAGTAGTACTCGGCCTGCTGCTCTACTCGATCTCCGCCCGCGATCCGCAGGCGCCGCGCGGGCCGTTCGACGTCGTGCAGGTCGTGCTCGTGGTCAGCGCGCTGCTCGCCAACGCGTTCGCTCTCTGGGCGATCGCCGCGCGCATCACCGAGCTCGGGTTCACGCCGAACCGCACGGCCGCGCTGGGGATGAACGTGATCCTCATCGTGAATCTGGCGTGGTCGGCCGTGCTCTACATCCGCTTCCTGCGCGGGCGCGAATCGTTCGCGGCCCTCGAGCGCTGGCAGACTAACTACCTGCCGGTGTACGCCGCGTGGGCGGCGGTCGTCGTGATCGTCTTCCCGCCCCTGTTCAGATACCTCTAACCGGGTGAGCATCGAGCCGAAGATGAGACACCGTCACGTCGCGCACCTGCTGGCGTTCCTGCACGACCCTGCATACACTGCTTAGCCCGGGCGCTGTCGACCGACCCCACCGGAGATCAGCGTGACACGTATCGCATTCCATCAGCTTCCGCTCTGGGTCCGGCTCGCCGCGGCTCTGACGCTCCTGAACACGTGGATCCTGGTCGCCGAGTTCGTGATCGATCGCTACGGGATAGACGACTACCTGCCGTTCTATCGGTACGGCGATGTCTGCCTGTGGGACATTGCCGTCATCATCGGGATCGCCGTGCTGTTCGTGAGAGCTTCGAGAGCGCCTGCGCCTTGATGCCGTCGAACAACGGGGAGCGGTAAACGCCGCCGGGCCTCGTTCTCGTCACGGGCGCCACAGGCTACGTCGGCGGACGGCTCTGGCGCCGGTTGGAAAAAGATGGCGTCGCCGTGCGGTGCCTCGTGCGCCGGCCGGCCGAGCTCGCCGCCCGCGTCGGCAAGACTACGCAGGTATTCGAGGGCGACTTGCTCAAGCCCGGGACTCTCGGGCCCGCGCTCGGCGGGGTCGACACGGCTTTCTACCTCGTCCACTCGATGGGGTCCGCCGGGCAGTTCGAGGAGCAGGACCGGGTGGCGGCGTCGAACTTCGGGGACGCGGCGCGGCGCGCGGGGGTGCGGCGAATCATCTATCTCGGCGGCCTCGGTCACGGCGAGGAGCTGTCGCCTCACCTGCGGAGCAGGCACGAGGTCGGCGACATGCTGCGCGAATCGGGCGTGCCGGTGCTCGAGTTCCGCGCGTCGATCGTGCTCGGCTCGGGAAGCCTGTCGTTCGAGATGATACGCGCGCTGGTCGAACGCCTGCCGGTGATGATCACGCCGCGCTGGGTCGAGATAGAAGCGCAGCCGATCGCCATCGACGACCTGATCGAGTACCTCGTGGCCGCGCTGCGTGTGCCGCTCGCGGAGAGCCGAGTGGTCGAGATCGGCTGCGCCGACCGCGTCTCCTACGGCGACCTCATGCGCGAGTACGCGCGACAGCGCGGGCTGCGGCGGGTGATGATCCGCGTTCCCTTGCTGACGCCGCGACTGTCGAGTCTGTGGCTGGGACTCGTGACGCCGCTGTACGCGCGGGTGGGCCGCAAGCTGATCGAATCGATCAGGCATCCGACGGTGGTGCGCGATCCCTCGGCGCTAGAGATGTTTTCCGTGCGGCCGCGAGGCATGGCCGAGGCGATCGCGGCGGCCATCCGCAGCGCGTGAATCACGCGCGGTCGATTTCTACAAGGACGAGCTGGTCGCGGCAAACAGCGACGCGACAACGGTGACCGATGCCTACTCGGGTCTGTATGCGCGCGTCCTGCGGAACAGCTATACCACGGAATATCGGGAGTCCGGCGCTCCGGTGCTCACCGGATATGTGCAAGGCCTTGCCGCGCGCGATGTCGTCGCCGCCGCCGCTGCATCGCGAGATCGGGGTACTATCCGTTATGGGCCGGACAGGGAGTCGGCATGGTACGGGACATCCCCGGCGCGGGTGAGGTGCTAGCGCGCGTCGTGGAGGAAACGTTCGAGGCCGTGGATTACGTGGGCGCTTACGTGCGACCCTTCACCCTGTGAGCTGCGAATACCCCTCGGCGGTGAGTAGTGTCTCCGTCTCGCCTGCGTCATCCAGCTTCATCCTTATCATCCACCCGGCACCATAAGGATCGCTGTTCACCAGCGCGGGCTCCTTGTCGAGCCGCTCGTTCACCTCGATCACCTCACCGGCCACCGGGCTGAACAGCTCGGACACCGCCTTCACCGCCTCGATCGTCCCGAACACGTCGTGCCGCGCGAACTTGGCGCCCACTTTCGGCAGCTCCACATACACCACGTCACCGAGCTCGCCCTGCGCGAAGTCCGTGATGCCGACCTCGACGGTCGAAGGAGCAGTAGTGCGGACGTACTCGTGCTGCTCGGTGTAGCGCAGATCGCCAGGGACGTTCGCCAATTGTGCTCCGGTCAGGGCTCGTAGAGATAAGGTCGAGCCCGAAGTCTAAGCGGGCAGGGCGGTCCGGTTCAAGAAACCCTGGCTTCTTCCGACGTCAGCGCGGCCTCGCGCTGCAGCTCGGCCCAAAGCGAGGCGACTTCCTTCTTCAGCTCCGTGATCGATCCGGTGTTCTCGATCACGTAATCCGCACGCGCCCGCTTCAGCTCGGCTGGCATCTGCGCCGCGATCATCCGCAACGCCTCGGCCTCCTCGATCCCGCGCTTCTTTTGCAGCCGCTCGAACCGGAGCGGACGCGGCGCGTCCACAAGCACGATCTTGTCGAACTCGTCCACCATGTGCTTCTCGAACAGAAGCGGTACCACGCACACGACGACGCTGTCGCCCCTCACCCGCGCCTCGGCGATAGCGGCGTCACGCCGCTTCTCGATCTCCGGGTGAACGATCTCGTTCAGCTCCACGAGCTCGTCGGGATCCTGAAAGACGGTGTTCCGCAGCGCGTCACGATCGAGCGAGCCGTCCGCGGCCAGCACCGAGATCCCCCAATTGGCCGTTATGGCTGCGAGCGCGGGCGTGCCCGGCTCCACGACCGCACGGGCCAGCACGTCCGAATCGATAATGGTCGCGCCGTGATCGCCGAGGAGGCGGCTGACCTCGGTCTTTCCTCCGGCGATGTTGCCTGTCAGGCCTACGAGTAGCATTGCGGATCGGGCTCGAGAACACGGCTAGGCCGCAGGAACTGCTTGCGCGGGGGATACACTTTGGGGCATTCACAAGTCAGGAGCAATGCCGGATTTAGCAAACACATGGCTGGGGGCTGGAAATACAGGGCGCGGTGTGCGTTGACCGTCGTTCTGTGCACCCGTGAGGGCGTAAACGGCGGAAAGCGGCTACAAGAGCGTGACTTGGGCGGCGTCGGCCGGGGGTACGGAATGGCACATGCGGCACCGCGCTTCGTAGGAATCGGCCGCGCCAACCATGATTTGGGGCGACGAATAGGGCGCGGGACGGCCGTCGATGAGGCGCTGATTCCGGCTCGCGGGCCCGCCACACAGGACGCAGATGGCGTGGAGCTTGTCCACGACTTCTGCCACGGCCATGAGCTGCGGCATGGCACCGAAAGGCTCGCCGCGGAAATCGGTGTCCGTGCCGGCGACGATCACCCGTCGCCCCCGCTGCGCCAGATCGGTCACGACCGCGACGATTCCTGCGTCGAGGAACTGTGCCTCATCGATGGCGATGACGTGCGCGCCAGGATCGACGGCGCGCATGATCTGCGCCGAAGAATCCACGGGGATCGCCTCGACCATCCGGCCGTCGTGACTCGACACTGCGTAGATGCCGGAGTAGCGCTCGTCGAGGTGCGACTTGAATACCTGCGCTTTCTTGCGCGCGATCAGCGAGCGCCGTACGCGGCGGATCAGCTCTTCGCTCTTGCCGCTGAACATCACGCCCGCGATCACTTCGATCCAGCCGCCGGCGGGTTGAAAGATGGAGCTCACCGGCGGCTGCCTCCGCGATCTCCTCCGCGTCCGCGCGGCGGACCTCCGCGCGGCGGACCTCCGCGGCCCGAGTCGCGGCTCCCGTAACGGCCAGGGTCGCGCGGCGGGCCGCCCCTCGGCGGCGGTCGGTCCTCGCGGCCACGTGGCGGACGGTCCTCGCGGCCTCGGGGCGGACGATCATCGCGGCCGCGTGGCGGCCGGTCGTCGCGGCTTCGGGGTGGACGATCTTCCCGACCGCGAGGCGGACCTCCGCGATCCGCTGCCGGCGGCCTCCGGTCTGGTCTGGGCGAGCCGGGACGAGGACCTCTGTCAGGCGGCAGGCCGGGGCCGGGCCGGGCCGGCTTTGGCGCAGCCGGGACCGCAATCGACCGGGCACGCTCGCTCTCGAGCACGCGCAACAGCGCCGCCGCGATCTCAACCGCGTCGTACTGCTCCAGCAGCGGCTCCAGCGACGTCATCTCCCGGAACGCGACGCCCTCGTCGAGGACCTGCTTGAGCTCCGCGCGCAGCGTGTCATCCTTCCGCCGCGCCACGCGCACGGCGTCGCTCACCGCCAGCGGCCGGGCCAGCCCGCCGGAGAGCTGCTTCAGCTCGTCTACGTCGCGACCCTCGACGAATGCGATCACGCGGGCCGCGGTCACCGCGCGCGCGGCCTCGATGTCGGCCGCGGACAGCGGCGCATCGTAAAAGATGATCGTGTGCACGTTTTCGCCCGCCGGCACCGAGCTGACGCGCACGGCGTCATCGGCGCGGCGGTAGCCGAGCTGCGAGAGCGTACGCCGGGCATCGGCCTCGGATTCCGGATGGCGAGCGACGATCACCGCGGACGGCGGATCCAGCTCGTCGAGCAGCCGCCAGAGCGAGGCCGGCCGCGCGGCCGACGGGGTGGTGACGTACTCCATTGCCATCGGCTGGGTCTCTTCATCCTCGGAGTCAGCCGCGGCAGGAACCACGCGCCGAGCGCGGAACATGTACCGGTCGATGAAGCCCTGAACGGCCGGCGTCACCTCGCGCACAACCAGCGTCCGGCCCACTCCATCGGGCAGCTCCGCGAGAATCGCCTCGAGCGCGGCGAGCTGGTCACCGCCGGACTCGATGACCTCCTCGATCCAGGCGAACAGCACCGATTTGATGCCGTCGAGGCGGAGGACCGACCGCGACACCAGCGCCCGCAGCACCACGGGCGGCCCCGCGACAGCCGGCACCGGCACGCCGGCCATCATCCTCGCCGCGCGATGCTCGGCGGTGGCAGGAAACAGGTCGATGCCGACCGTACCGAACCGCTCGAACGCGCCGCGGACCACGGCGAACGTGCTGGCCGGGTCGGGAGTGACGACCAGGAACTGGGTGGCCGCGGCCGTGCTGTCGATCCGCTCCATCGATGGCGTGATGACCTCCGCCAGCGAGCTCCAATCCCGGGGCAGGACCCGGACGACATTCTGGGATCGTGATCCGCCGGAGGTCTGGGGTTCAGGTCTCGTATCGGTCATGGCTGTGGTTGTCGCACATTTATTCCTGGCTGAACTCGATGCGGTTGCAGGGGAATCCAGGTTTGGAGTGTGGCAGTCTGGAGTCGGGGAGTGGGGAGTAACTGCATTCGCGACTCTCCACTGCCAACTCCCCACTGCCACACTCCAAACTTGGATTCCCTTTCGTTCATAGCGTCGCCTGCTACTGCCGGGTAATGTTAAGAATCTACCACCCGGCGCCTCATGATAACCGCGATCGTTCTCATCAAAGCCGAGCCCCGACTAATCCCGCAGTGCGCCACCGCGCTCGCCGGAATCGAGGGTGTTTCGCAGGTGTATTCGGTATCGGGCGAGTGGGACCTCGTCGCGATGATCGAAGTCACGGATTACGAGAGCGTGGCGCGTGTAGTCACCGAGAATTTCCCGGCGGTGCCCGGTCTCGTGCACACGCAGACGCTGACGGCATTCCGCGCCTATTCGAAGAAAGACCTGGAGCAGGCCTGGGACATCGGCATCGAGTGAAGGCAGGGCGGTAGGTGGCTCTTCTGCAGCCGGGTCCCGACGCCGCGAGCCGCGCGGCGCTGCGGTACATCCAGCGGCTGTTGCCCGGAGTCGACGCGGTCGAAGCGGGCCAGCTGTCGGATCCGGCGTTTCCGCGCACGGACCCGCCGCAGCTCGTCGCGGCGCCGATGCTCGACGGCGGCGGCATGCGCGCGATCGCCGTTGCGGGCGAGCCCGAGCCGCGCTTCGCGGCGTTCCTCGACGGGACGCAGAGCGTGCGGATCGTCGCGCGCCACGGCGGAGTGCCAATCGTGCTCGGCATCGTCGCCGCAGCGGTGCGCGAGCGAATCGAGCGCAGGTTACAGACATGGGCAGGATGCGCGCCGCGGGTGGAGCGGCGGCTGTATCTCCCGTTTGCCTACGCGCCGGCGCTCGCATCCGAGCGCGACCCCGTTTTCGACGTTGTGAACACGACGGACGAAAGCCTGGGTGATCTGCCGTCGCGCCATCCCGCGGCTCTCCTCGAGAGCGCGATCAAATCCGTGCGCCGCGACCGCGAGCGCGTCGAAGCGGTGCTGGCCGAAGCGTGGTGCGCGACTCGCAACGATCCGATCTGCATTGACGGCGGGATCGCGTCGAGCCCGCGCGTCGCCGGATCGGCGTGCGCGGTCGGCGTGGTGAAGACGCACAATACGATTCACGCCGAGGGCGCGGAGTTGGAGGTCGTGCTCGGCCTTCGGGCGGGGGAACGCACGCCGCCGTTCCGGATTCAGTCGGGTGGACGCTCGCCCGTGTCGAGCTGGTACCTGCGGCTGCGCGACAACAAGGGACACGACGCCACGTGGGGACTGGTGCGCATCGAGGCGTGCGACGCCGTGCGATCAGACGAGGACGTGGACCGGATCTCCCGCTGGGCGCTGGCGGAAGCCGCGCCGCTCGCGCTGCCTGATTCCCGTTGGGACAAGATGAGCTACGGCGTCCGCAACTCCGAGGAATTCCTGCGGGCGATCGCGTGACCGGGCAGGCGCTCGGCCGCGTCGTCGCGACGGAGCGACGGCCGAACACGCCGCACCAGTTTCATTTCTGGACCGCGGTCACGTCGCCGGTCGGGATCGGGACGATCGTGCGCGTCGATGGCGGGCATCCGGTGGACGGCCAGCTGCCGAAGATCTACGGCGCCGTGATCGAAGGTTTCAGCTACAGCGATCTCGTGTCGCCGATGCACGACGTGCTCGGGCACGACGGTGAGCCTGCGAGCGCGGGGTTCGCGCCCACCGAGCGGACCGAAATCCGGCTGTACACCGCGGCGGTCCTGCGGATGATCCCGGAAGAGCCGCTCCAGCCCGTGCCGATGGGATCCGTGTTCCTGGCCGACGAGAACGACGTCGCGGTCGCGCTGCGCATGGACAGCTATCTGCGCGAGGGCGCGCGCACCGGGATTCCAATCGGGATCTATCACGCGGGCGGCACCGACGCGCCGATCTATCTCGACGCGGATTTTCTGATGGGTCCAGAGGCCGCGCACCTGAACATCACCGGCGTGTCGGGGCTCGCGACGAAGACGAGCGCGGTGGAGTGGCTGCTGTCCTCGCTGTTCACTCACTTCCCGGAGAAGAAGGGCACGATCGCGGCGGTCGCGTTCAACGTGAAGGGGCCGGATCTCTGCTATCTCGATCAGCCCGGCAAGCTCGAGCCCGCCGACGAAGCGATGTACGAAAAGATGGGCGTGCCGGCGAAGCCGTTCGCCAACGTGCGGTACTACGCGGCCTACGACGCGGGCGGCTACAACCTCAACACGCTGCGCTCGAACGAGGCACTGCTGCACAACGTGCAGCCGCTGACGTGGGGACTGCGGGAAGTCCTGCAGTACGCCGAAGTGCTGCTCAACAAGGACGACGTCGACGCCAAGGCCGACGCCGTGATCGACTTCATCCGCGACAAGATCGCGGGCCGGGAGTTTCGCGACGAGCGGCTGGCGAGGCGCATGTACAAGGTCGAGTCGTTCGCCGAGCTGGACGAATGGTTCCGCGATGTGCTGTCCATGCTGGAGGAGAGCAACTCCGAGAGCTACCGGACGCACCACGTGGCCACCATCAGAAAGGTCCGCAACCGCCTGACGAACATCGCGTTGCGGTGCGCGGGGCTCGTCACGGCCGAGGGCACGGTGAGCGACCTCCCGTTCGGGAGCTTCGAGGACCGGGGAGTGTATGTAGTGGACGTGGCGCTGCTCGAGGAAGATGCGCAGGATCTGATCTTTACGCGCATCGTTTCCAAGCTCCGCGAGCACCTCGAGCGGCGGAACCTGGGCGTGGACCACGTGGTGGTTTTCGTCGACGAGCTGAACAAGTACGCCGCGACTGAGGGACCGGAGACCTATGTCAGAAAAATGCTGCTCGACATCGCCGAGCGAGGGAGGTACCTCGGGCTGGTTCTTTTCGGCGCGCAGCAGTTCCGCTCGCAGGTTCACCGGCGCGTCGTCGGCAACTCGGGCACGTCGCTGTTCGGGCGCATGGACGCGGACGAGCTCGCGGCCCCGGGATACGCGGTGCTGAGCCAGGCGGTCAAGACCAAGCTTTCTACGCTGGAGAAGGGGCAGTTGATGGTGCGGCATCCACACTTCACGCAGCCGGTCTTCATCAGGTTCCCGCGGCCGGCGGTGATGCAGGGACGCGACGGCGCCGAGCTCTTTCCGCAGGCCGCCGAGGTTTCGCTCGACGCCGCGGTCACGCGCTCGCTGCGCGTGCTGGATCCGGCGATTTCGCTGGAGTGGGTCAAGCAGCACATCGAGCTTCGGGAAGACGAAGAGGTTATCCAGGCGCGCAACGCGACCGTGCTTGCGCGCCCGCGTGACGTGAAGGCGTTCTTCGCGTCGCGGCTGCGGCCCCTGGCTCCGGTGCGCGCGGAGACGCCGCGGCAGCGTCCCGCCACGATCAAGCTTCCCGCGGGCGATGACCCATACGGTTTCTGAGCGGGTGAGCTCTTCCGCGATGGCACGTCGCGTCGCTGGAATCGCCGCGGCGCTCGCGGCGACCCTGCTCGCCGGACCGGCGTACGGCCAGCGCGTGCGCCTGGAGATTCGCCCGCAGATCGGCGACACGATCCAAATGCAACTCGACCAGGAGATCGAGATGAGTGGCACGCCGGCAGGTGGCGCCGAGGCCACTCCCAAGTCCATGACCGGCTGGATGCACGTCCGCACGCGCGCCATTCCGGTCCGCCGGCTCGCGTCCGGGACGCACGTGCTGGCCATCACCGACTCGGTCGGGATCTCGCCGGTTGGCGGCTCGCCGTTGCTGGAGAGCGCCCGGCGGGCCCTGCAGGGACGGCGGGTGGAGCTGCGCGTCGGCCTCGACGGGGCCATGGAGGTCATAGACACGGGCGAGCACGAGGGGGATACGCCGCCATTTTTCGGGCCGATGCCGCCGATGCTTCCGGGTCGCGTCGTGAGCGTCGGCGACAGGTGGATGCGCAACCTGTCCGTCCCGATCGGCGCCGGCGATGACGGTGCGGCCAGGGTCGAGGCCAACTTTCGACTCGATTCGCTGAGCAGAAACGGCGATATTGCGTATATCACGATGCAAGGCACGCTTAGCAGGATCGGCGCATCCGGCGTTGCGGGCGGCTCTCGGCGAAGCACGGGAACGCTGTCCGGGAGTCTCCAGCTCGACCGGCGGCTGGGCTGGATCACCGATACGCATCTGGTGCTGGAGGTGCGCACGGTGATTACAACTGGGGCGGGCCGATCACCAGCGCAGGTGCAGATGAAGGTCACGCAGCGACTCCGCGCGATGCGAGGTTCATGAGACTAGTTCATCTGTCGGATCTCCATCTGGGCTTCCGCCAGTACCAGCGCTTCACATCCATGGGGATCAATCAACGCGAGAGCGACGTCGCGCTCGCGTTCCGGAAAGCCATCGACAAGACCATCGAGCTGCAGCCCGACGTCGTCCTGTTCGCCGGCGACGTGTTTCACAACGTCCGGCCCACGAATCCGGCGATCATCTACGCGTTCAAGCAGCTGTCGCGGTTGATGCAAATGCTGCCCGACGCGATCGTCGTGATGGTCGCGGGCAATCACGACACGCCGCGCACGTCCGAGACGGGCTGCCTGCTCAAGCTGTTCAAGCCGCTCGGGATCTCGGTCGTGGACGGGAGCTACGAGCACCTGCCGTTCAAAGACAGAGACCTGTCGATCCTCGCCGTTCCCGACATGGGCGGGGCCGAGCACCCGGTGCTGCGGCCGCAGGGAAAGCATCGCTACAACGTGCTGCTGCTGCACGGCGAGATCGAAGGGCTGCTCCCGCCGCAGCTCGGGATGGCCACCCGCGGATCGATGGAGATCAGCCGCGAAGAGCTTGGCGCGCAGAACTGGGACTACGTGGCCCTCGGCCACTATCACGTCTGGCGCGAGATCGCGCCGAACGCGTTCTACTCCGGCTCGCTGGAGTACACCAGCACGAACATCTGGGGCGAGGTCGCGGAGGAGAGCCGGCTCGACGGAAAGACATGGCGGGCCGCAGCGCCGGCCGAAAGAATAGGCGAGCCCGGCAAGGGATTCATCGAGTGGGACCTCGACAGCGGGAAGCAGACTTTTCACGGCGTCGAGACACGGGCGGTCATCGATCTGGCGGAGGTCGATGCCCGCGGAATGACGGCGGGCGAAGTCGACCAGGCGATCAGGGATCGCGTGGACGCCTCGCGCCAGCCGATCGACGAGTCCATCGTGCGGCTCGTGCTGAAGAACGTCGCGCGGCACGTGGCCCGCGAACTGGACCACAAGGCGCTGCGCGAGTACAAGCGCCGCGCGCTGCACTTTCATCTCGACCCCCGCCGCCCGGAGATCATCAGGGTGCATGGGAGCGCCGCCCCCGGCCGGCGCGCGTCGCTCGCCGAGCTCGTGCGCGACGGCTTGCGCAGCCGCCCGATCGATTCCGAGATAGATCGCGAGGAGCTGGTCGCCGCCGGTCTCGACTATCTCAATCAGGCCGAAGCCGTGGAGCAGCCGGTGTTCGCCGACGGTCCGGTATGAGAATCAACCGGCTGCAGCTCACCAACTTCCGGCAGCACGCGGACACCACCATCGAGTTCGGCACCGGGATCACCGGAGTGATCGGCCCGAACGGCGCGGGAAAGACCACGATTCTGGAAGCGATCGCGTGGTGTCTGTACGGCACCGGCGCGCAGCGGGACAAGCTCGAGACGATCCGCTTCCAGCGCGCGGGTGAGCGCGCACAGGTGAGGGTGATTCTGGACTTCGAGCTGTCCGGCCAGCGCTACCGGGTGAGCCGCGAGCTGTCGCGCGCGGAAGTGTTCGTCAACGATGATCCCGCGCCGGTGGCGACGACCAAGACCGGAGTCAACGAGTTCATCCAGCGCCGGCTTGGGATGACGCGCGTCGAGTTCTTCAATACGTACTTCACGGATCAGAAGCAGCTCAGCGTCATGGCCGCGATGAAGCCGACGGAGCGCGCGCACTTTCTCTCCCGGGTGCTCGGCTACGAGAAGCTGCGAACCGCGCAGGAGCTGGTGCGCGAACGGCGGAAGACGATTCTCGCGGAGATGTCCGGGCTTCGAGCCGGGATGCCCGATCCCGAGCTGGTCGCGCGCGCGCTCGCCGAGGCCGGCAAGCGCGCGGCGGACAGCGCGCGGCTGGCGACCGAGAAGCGGCGCGTGCACACCGAGGCCGACACGGTGCTGCAGCAGGTCGTACCGCGCTGGGCGGCCGCGCAGGAAGCGCGCGATTCCCTGCAGAAGATTGCGGCGGAGATCCAGGTCGCGGAGACGGAGGTACGATCGCTGGTCGCGCGCGGAGAGCGGATCGGCGCCGATCTCAACGAGATAGTCGTGGCCGGTGCGGAGCTGGACGATCTTCGCGTCCGCACCGAGCCGCTCGCGGCGCTCGCGGTCGAGCTGCAGCGGCTGGATTCTCTCTACCGCGAAGAGGGCCGCCGGCGGACGCTCGCAGAGCAATCGCGCGAGATCGGCGTCGAGATCGAGCGGCTGGTCGCGAAGAAGGAGCGCCTCGCGCCGGCGCCGGAGCAGGAAGAGACGGTCACGCTGGAGCTCGAGAAGCAGCGCGCCGCGCTCGAGGACGTGCAGGGCAAGTTGGAAGCGCGCCGCACCGAGTGGGTGCGGGACAAGCAGGAAGCGCAGACCAAGCGGCAGGCGCTGCTCCGCCATCACGGCGAGGTAAAGGAGCAGCTCCGGCTGCTGGCAGATCTCGGCCCCGACGGCGCGTGCCCGACGTGTAGCCGCGCGCTCGGCGAGAATTTCAGCAGAGTGGTCGAGCATCTCACCGAGCAGCTGGAAGCGCTGACGTCCGACGGCAAGTATTTCCGGAAGCGGATGGACGAGCTCGAGGAGATGCCGGCGGACATCAAGGCGCTCGACGAGGCGCGCCGAGCCGCCGTCCAGGAAGTCGGCAGCCTGGAAAGGCAGCTGGCCAAGGTGCAGAGCGCGGTACAGGAGATGACCGGTGTCGGGCGCGAGCTGACGCTCAAGGAGCAGCGCCAGGCGCAGCTCGTTCAGGAGGTCGCCGCGATGCCGGCCGGCTTCGACGCCACCGAGCACGCGCGGGTCCGCGCGCTGATTGAGGAGCTGATGCCGCTGGCGGCGAAGAGCGAGTGGCTGGGAGCGCTGGCCGGCCGCGAGCCGCAGATCCGCGCGGAGTACGATGAAGTTGCAGGCATGATCGTCGCGCAGCGCGGCCGCACTCAGGAGCTGCGGGAGTCGCTGGAGAAGATCGCCTTCTCGGAGGAAGAGTATCTCGCCCTCAAGGCGGAGCACGAGCGCGCCGCGGACGCGGCCCGCAAGGCGGAGCTGGAGCGCATCACCGCCGAAGGCGAGCTGCGCAGCGCGGACGCGGCCGCCGTGATCGCGCGCGATGCCGCGGCGGAGCTCGCCAAGCGCGAGGAGAAGCTGTCGGCGCTGAAGCGCGCGCGCCGCATACACGACGAGCTGGACCGCGCGTACTCCGACCTGCGAAGCGATCTCAACGCGCAGCTCCGTCCGGAGCTGTCCGAGCTTGCCAGCGGTTTTCTCTCGGAGCTCACCGACTCGCGCTATTCCGAGCTCGAGCTCACCAACGACTACGATCTCACCGTGCTGGACGACGGGATCCCGAAGCCCGTGATCTCCGGCGGAGAGGAGGACGTCGCGCACCTGGTCCTGCGACTCGCGATCTCGCAGATGATCGCGGAGCGCGCAGGGCAGCCGTTCTCGCTGCTGATCCTGGACGAGATCTTCGGCTCGCTGGATGAAGCCAGGCGGCACAACGTCATCAATCTCCTCCGCCGGCTGCACGACCGGTTCGAGCAGGTGATTCTCATCACGCACATCGAGTCCGTGCGGGAAGGACTCGACCGCGTCATCTCCGTGCGGTACGACGAGGGTACCGGTTCCTCGCGCGTGGAAGAGAGCGCGCCGTGCGACGACCTCGCCGGCGCGCTTGCCGAAATACCCGTGCTCGAGCCGATCGCCGCCGCGAGCTGATGTCCGCCGCCCGGGGGTGGAGGGACGAGCGCGCGCTCGACGGGCCGCTGCAGATCGTCGAGGACGACATCCCGGCGCTGAACATGCTGTTCAGCGAAGCGTTCACCGAGCGGTACCGGAAGGACGGCATGGTGAGCGTGCGCGTGCCGGGACTCAACCCGCAGATGTGGAAGTACGCGATCGCCGACGCGGCGCGCGGAGCCGTCCTCTGGCGCACGGCGGACGGCGACATCGCCGCGTTCAACCTGGTGCACGTGTCCGGCACCGAGGGTTGGATGGGCCCGCTGGCGGTTGCCTCCGCGTATCAGGGACGCGGTGCCGGCAAAACCGTCGTGACACACGGCGTCGGCTGGCTCAAGGCGCGCAACGCGCGCGTGATCGGGCTCGAGACCATGCCGCGCACCATGGACAACATCGGATTCTATTCGTCGCTCGATTTCGTTCCCGGTCCATTGACGATCACCCTCTCACTGCCGTCGGCGCTGGGCGCGACGAGAGTCGTGGAGCTGAGCCGGATGACGGAGGAGCAGCGCGACTCCGCGATCTCACAGTGCGCTGATCTCCTCGGCGCGCTGTGTCCGGGATACGACTTCACCCGCGAGCTGCGGCTCACGCACGAGCTGGGGCTGGGCGACACGGTGCTGAGCTACACCGGCTCCGAGCTGAGAGCGTTCGCGCTGTGTCATTCCGCGCCGCTGGTGGAAGGGCGGGAGAGGGAAGAGATGCGGGTGCTCAAGCTGGTCGCGCGCGACGACGACGCGTTCGCGCGGATCGTCATGGAGCTCGCGTCGTACGCGCGAAAGATCGGGACGCGGACGATGTCGGTCAGGGTCCAGGGGGCGTACGCGACGGCGTACCGGACGCTGGTGGCGCAGGGGGCGAGGATACGGTGGACGGATCTGCGGATGACGGCGGCGGGCTACGCGGAGACGGTTCCGCACAGCGGGGTGGTGCTGTCGAATTGGGAGATTTAGGATCGAACCTGTTTTTGTAGTTGTACCCCTCAAAAAAGTGATTCAATCGCGTTACGCAGCGTGACTCGCCGCACGTACTCGATCTCTTCCGGCGCGAACGGGATCGGGCTGATCCCGAACGTGCGCCTGATCTCGTTCTCCGGGACCGTGTTGTCCATCGACAGCAGATCGAGCAGCCCGGTCGTGACCGGCGGCTTCGGGACGACGCGCTGCATCAGCGCCACGAGAGGGCGCAGCATCGCGACCGGAACGGGGAGCAGCATCCGCTGAGTGCGCATCGCCACCAGGATCCGCTCCGTCATCTCACGCAGTGACAGCTCGGCTGGCCCGCCGAGTCCGTACGCGGATCCGATCGTGTCGTCGCGGTCGAGCGAGATCGCGACCGTCGCGGCTACGTCCCGTACAGCTATCGGCTGAAAGCGCGCGCGACCCCCGCCGGGGATGGGAAACACCAGCGGGCTCAAGCGAATCATCCGCGCGAGCACGTTGATGAAAGCGTCCTGCGGGCCGAAGATGACGGACGGCTTGAGCGCGGTCCAGCGGAGCCCGCTGGCGCGGACGGCGTCTTCGGCGATCCCCTTGCTGCGGAGGAACTCGTACGGCGAGCTGGAGGACGCGCCGTTCTGCGACATGTAGATGAAGCGCGTCGCGCCGGCGCCGGCGGCCTGGCGCAGCAGCGCCACCGTCGCATCGGTGTTGGAGGATTCGTAGCTGTCCTGGCCGCGCTCGATCGCGATCGCCGCGAGGTGCACTACCGCGGAAGCGCCGCGGAGTGCGTCGGCGAGCGCGCGCTCGTCGCGGATGTCACCCACACGCAGCTCGAGCTTCTGCTCGCCCAGCCGCGACGCTCCCTTGGCGGCGTCGCGTACCAGCGCCCGCACTTTCCAACCGCGGCGCACGAGCTCGCGACAGGTGTGCGTGCCGACGAGGCCGGCCGCGCCGGTGACGAGCACCGGCTTGTCCCGGGCGACAGCGAGCGCGAGCGGCTGCTCCGCTACCGCGGTGGAGGATCCCGAGTCCTCGAACTCTCCGCCGGGGCGGTAGATGCTCAGTCCCTCGACCGTCTCGGAGCGGACGTATCGCGCGCCGCGATGCCGTAAATCAGGAGGAACACTCCCGCCGTCAGCAGAATGTGTACCCATCCAGGAGCTACCGTCGTGATCGTGACATACGTCCAGATCACGAGCATGAGCGCGCCGGAAATCAACGCCGGCGTGGCGTGAGATTTCGTTTGACCTGCCCGGTCCGCATCCGTAGCTTTCATGGAAGATTCAGGGTTTGCAGTAGGGACGGAGAGCTCACTTTTTGAGCCGATAAGTCCATTGAGTGGGTTCGACAAGCTGTGTTGACGCCACGCCCCAGTGCGGGGAAGACGGAAGGCATGGTGAGGACCTCATACATTCGATTGGGCTTCAAAAAACCTCTTCGTTCCCAGTTCTTGGCTCCGCCGGCGCCTTCGCGTCCGGCGGAGTTTCTTTTTCGCTGATATACTACGCCCTATATGCCTCGCGTGACAGTCACCCGCCGCCTGCGGTTCAATGCGGCGCACCGGGTTCACAATCCCGCGCTCTCCGATGAGGAGAACGCCGCCATCTTCGGGAAGTGCAACAACCCGAACTGGCATGGTCATAACTATATCCTGGACGTGTCGGTCGAAGGGGAGATCGACGAGCGCACGGGGTATGTCCTGGATCTCGCCGCCCTGAAGCTGCTCGTCGAGCGCGAGGTCGTGGAGAAGGTGGACCATCGCAACTTCAACCTGGACGTGGATTTCATGAGATCGGCCATCCCGACGTCGGAGAACATCGTCGTCGCATTCTGGCGGCTGCTCGTCGACCGCGTGCAGCCCGCGCGGCTGTCGCGGCTGGTCCTGTGGGAGACGGAGAGCAACTATGTCGAGTACACCGGTGGCTGAGCGATCAGGGAAGCGGTCCGCGCCCGCGGCGCAGCGCCTGCCGGACGACGAGCTGGCCTCGCTCGTGCGGCGGCAGCTCGAGCTGCTGGGCGAGGACCCCGGGCGTGAAGGTCTCCTCAAGACGCCGACGCGCGTGGCCACGTCGCTCAAGTGGCTCACGCGCGGCTACGACCTCGGCGTGGCGGAAGTCGTCGGCGACGCAATCTTCGAGGAGAAGCACGACAACATGATCATGGTGCGCGACATCGAGGTGTACTCGCTGTGCGAGCACCACATGCTCCCGTTCTTCGGCAAGGCGCACATCGCATATATCCCCAACGGCCGCATCATCGGCCTCTCCAAGCTGCCGCGCATCGTGGACGTGTTCGCCCGCCGGCTGCAGGTGCAGGAGCGGATGACCGAGGAGATCGCGCAGGCGCTCACCGACATCCTCCAGCCCCGCGGGGTTGGCGTCGTGATCGAGGCATTGCACCTGTGCATGATGATGCGCGGAGTGCAGAAGCAGAACTCCAAGACCATCACGTCGGCGGTTCGCGGCGCCTTCCGCGAGGACTACAAGACCCGCGACGAGTTCCTGCGGCTGGCGCACAGCAACGGCGGCTAGGATGTGGCAACCGCTCGTTGGTCGTACCGCGGTGGTCACGGGTGCATCACGCGGCATCGGTGCCGCCACCGCGAAGGTGCTGGCGAAAGCCGGCGCGCGGGTCGCCCTAATGGCCCGCACCAGATCGCAGTTGGACGACCTGGCGGCGGAGATCGGCGGGATCGCCGTGGATTGCGATCTGCGCGATCGGGCGAGCCTGGACGCGGGCGTACGGCGCGCACTGGATGGGCTCGGAGCCGCCCCGGACATCCTGGTCAACAATGCCGGCGTATTCCGCACCGCACCGGCGGGTGAGCTGCCGGCGGATGCGGTCGAGGACGCGGTGGCTCTGAATCTCCTCGCGCCGCTGCTGGTCGCGGGCGCGTTCCTGCCGCGAATGCGGGAGCGCGGCGGGGGCCACATGGTTACCATCGGATCCATTGCCGACAGGAGGATCTTCGAAGGGAACAGCGTGTACTCGGCGACCAAGTTCGGAGTGCGCGCGATGCATGAGGTGATGCGCGCCGAGCTGAAGGGGAGCGGGATCCGCACGACGCTCGTCTCACCCGGGTCCACCGACACGTCGCTCTGGGAGGATGCGGGGGAAGGCGAGTTTCCGCCGCGATCGGCGATGCTGTCGGCGGACGCGGTAGCTGACGCAATTCTCTACGCGGTGACGCGCGAGCCGGAAACCAACATCGACGAGCTGCGTCTCACGAGATCGTAGCCCGGCTCGCCGCGAATGTTCATCGAGCTGATCGACCTGCTGCGCTGTACGCGGCCACATGAGGACAGCTGGCTCGTGGCAACCTTCCACGAGATGCGCGAGCGGGACGTCATGGAAGGACTGCTGAGCTGTCCGGTGTGCGCGGCGCGGTACCCGGTCACGAACGGCGTCGCGTGGTTCGATGCGGAGCCGGGGACGGCAATCGACGCGCCCCGCGCGCCGGAAGAAAACGGTCTGCGGGTGGCGGCCTACCTCAACCTCATCGAGCCGGGAATCGTGGTGCTCGGCGGCGCGTGGGCAGCGTCCGCGGAGGCGATCGCGCAGCTCGGGAGCAGAGTGATCGCGCTCAATTCGCCGGAGCTTCGCGCGAGTCCGGGGGTCTCAGGCGTACGATCGGACGGAACGGTGCCGCTGGCTCGTGAGTGTCTCGACGGAGTCGCGCTGGATTCGTCGGAGCCGCGGCTCGTCGAAAGCGCGGTGAGAGCGCTGAAGAACGGAGCTCGGCTGCTTGCGCCGCTCGAGGCGGCGGTTCCGCCGGGATTGGTCGAGCTCGCTCGGGACGAGAAGTGGTGGGTCGCGGTACGAGAGGGGGGAAGCGCGAGCGCTCCTGTACAGATCGCGCGGCGGTAAAACAAAAGACAGGTTCGGGCAACAGGTTCTAGGTTTTGGTTTTGGTTAACCGCTTGGTTGGCGGTAAACGGTGGTAGGTAACCAACGACCGTTCACCGGGAACCTGTCAGTCAACCAGAACCAAAACCAATGACCCCGTTGCCCGAACCTGGTGTTCGCGTCAAGCCGTTTCGCCCGTCGCCGGCCCCGCGTACAGCGCGTCGATCGCCGCGCGGTTCTTATCCTCCACGACGTTCCGGCGGATGCTCAGCTTCGGCGTCAGCTCCCCACCCTCGATCGAAAAATCACGCTCGATCAGCGCGAGTTTCTTGGGCAGCTCGTACCGCGCGAGACCCGCCAGGATCGTTGCCATCTCGCGCTCGTACATCTGCTGCACGCGCTTCTCGGCGATCAGCGCCTTGTGACTGGTCGTCTGAATGCCCTGCTCCCGGGCCCAGCGATCGAGCTGCTCGTAGTTCGGCACGATGAGCATGATCGGGAACTTCCGCTTGTCACCCAGCATTACCGCTTGCGCCACGTACTTGCTCGACTTCATCCGGTGCTCGATCGGCGCCGGCGCGATGTTCTTGCCGCCGGCGGTGACGATGATGTCCTTCTTGCGGCCGGTAATGGTGAGGAAGCCGTCCTCCAGCTTGCCCAGGTCGCCCGTATGGAACCAGCCGTCGGGGGTAATCGCTTCGCGCGTCTCCTCCGGACGGTTGTAGTATCCCTGCATCACGTTCGGACCACGAGCGAGAATCTCCTCGTCGTCCGCGATGCGGACCTCGACGCCGTCGATCGGCCGGCCCACCGTGCCGATGCGAATGTTGCCGGGCGAGTTCACCGAGATGACAGGCGACGTTTCCGTGAGACCGTAGCCCTCGAGCACGGGTAGTCCGGCGGAAAAGAAAAACTTGTTGATGTCCGGATTAAGGGGTGCGGCGCCCGACACGAAGAACCGGATGCGGCCGCCGACTGCGGCATGCAGCTTGGAGAAGACGAGCTTGTGCGCGAGCCTGTACCGGACGCGAAGCATACCACCCGGCTCGCGTCCCGCGAGGATCTCATCCGCCCACTGCGCGCCGACGGCGTTGGCCCATAGAAATATTCTCCGCTTCACCGCGCCGCCGGCCATCGCCTTGTCGCGCACTGACGCCACGATCTTCTCGTACAGCCGGGGGACCGCCAGCAGCAGTGTGGGCCTGACCTCCAGCATGTTTCCCCGCAGCGCTTCGATCGACTCGGCGTAGGCTATTCTGATCCCGAGGTGGAGCATCAGGTAGTGTCCCGCCATTCGCTCGAACGAGTGCGAGAGTGGCAGCAGGCTCAGGCACGTGTCCTCGCCAATGAACGGCAGCACGGACGCCGAAGCGATGACGTTCGATTGCAGGTTGGCGTGCGTCAGCATCACGCCCTTCGGGACGCCGGTCGTGCCCGCGGTGTAGATGATCGTGGCCAGATCGCCGGGGCTCACCTGCAGGGCGTTGGCCCGGTACGCAGCGATGCTTTGCGGAGACTCGTCCTGCCTGCCGCGCGCCTCGAGCTCGGCGAGCGTCATGTCCGCGTGTCCGCCCGTCGGCACGAAGGTGATGACCGTCCTGAGCGCGGGCAGCTCGCTGCGGATCGATTCGATCTTGCGGGCTTGCGCGGTGGTCGAGACGAAGATGGCGATCGCGCCCGAGTCGCGGAGAACGTGCACGACCTGGTCCGCGGGAAGAGTGGGATATACGGGAACGTCGATGAGCCGCGCGGTCAGGCACGCGAAGTCCGCGATCGCCCATTCGGGCCGGTTCTCCGACAACAGCGCCACCCGATCGCCGGCGGAGGCCCCCAGCGACTCCAAGCCGCGCGCGGCGTGCCGCACGCGCTCGGCGAGCTCGGTGTGCGAGATCGGGATCCACGCGCCGTCGCGCTTGAAGCGGAGCGCGTCGGGCAAGTCCCGCTCGAGCGCGGCGAAAAAAAGCTGGTTGAGTGTCCCGGGTTCGGGCGTGGGACCGCCGCTGGCAAATTTCTCGGATGTCATTCGGCTCGTCGGCTCAGGGAACACGCGGCTCCACGCGCAGCACCAGTCGCACCGGACTACCGGCAACCTGCGCACCTCGGTAACGCGCGCGCGCCAACACTACAATCGAGTCACGCGCGCTCGCCAGTCCAGCCGGGAAAAGCCTGATTTTGCGCGACGCGATGCCAGCGGTGGAGGTCGTGTCCAAGGTTGAGCGCCGCTGGTTGTCGTCCTCGATCCGCGCGCGCGTCGAATCAGACGGCGTCTGCAGCGCGAACGTGACGACCCAGTCCCGTACCGGAATGACGCCGGTCGTCCCGCGGTGCAGCACGCGTACCGCGAGGTCGCCCGAGAGATTCCGCGTACTGTCCGTCACCGAGTAACGCAGGGTGTCGATCGTACCGGAAGAAGCTGCGGAGTCAGGCCGCTGCACGACGCTCAGGCGCAGCGGAGCGCTTTGAAGGTTGCCGATGAACGCGATGATGCGCGCCGCGGTGTCGACGACGGAGCCGGCAACCAGCCAGCCGGTGACGCCGTCAACCGTGACAACGCTTTCCAGCGCGGCGTACCGCACGGGAGCGTCGACGATCTGCTCGTTGCCCGCGTTGAATACGATCGCGCGGAGCGGAGCCGCGACGCCGCTGGTGTCGCGCAGAGTGTCCCCCGCGACGACGGCCGGGAAGGGGAGCGCGGTAAACTCCAGCGATGCCGCGACGTTCGGCCCGGTGTCGATGTCGCCGCATGCCACGCCCACCATGCATGTGGCGAAGATCGCGCGATCGAGCCTCACTCGAAGCGGCCCACCAGAACCGAAGCGAGATGCGTGTACGCGAGCGCGGCGGGATCGGACGGCGTGCGCAGCACTACGGGCTGTCCAGCGGCGAAGGCGTCAGCCGCCGCCGCCGACCGCGGGATCGTCACGTCGAACACCAAGTTGGCGGGCAGGTGCCGGCGCACGTAATCCACCACCCGCTCGCTCGCCGGGTTGTCGCGCTCGTGCATCGTCAGCAGCAGGCCGTCGAGCGTGAGCTTCTCGTTGGCTCGCACGATGTCCTGGATGGCGCGCAATATCTGAGGGGTCGTCTGCAAGGCGAGCGGCTCGCACTGGAGCGGGACGATCACGTGGTCGCTCCCCTCCAGCACGCGGCGGGTCACGTGGCCGAGCCCCGGCGGGCTGTCTACGACTACGACTTCGCACCGCGCCTTCGACGTCTCGAGCAAATCGGGCAGCACGCGCG
Source organism: Gemmatimonadaceae bacterium (assembly GCA_050998915.1). Lineage (GTDB taxonomy): Bacteria > Gemmatimonadota > Gemmatimonadetes > Gemmatimonadales > Gemmatimonadaceae > JACDCY01. Next base: position 13,914 of record JBPCPS010000172.1, on the reverse strand, counting down.
TGTCCGCCACGAGCTGCTGGTACATCACATGATCCACTTCATCGGTGACCGTGCCCGCCAGCATCACTCGCAGCCAGGGGAGCGCGGTGGGCAGGATCACGTCGCGGAGCGGGCGCGCGCCGTTCAGGTAATCCGCGAAGCCCACCGTCGGATGTCCGCGCCGGAGTCCGACGCCGTACCGCACGGAGCCCTGCGGGTCCACGTCGATTATCAGCGTCTTCATGCCGCGCTTCGCGAACGCCGCGGCGAGGTTGACGGCGGTAGTCGTCTTGCCTACGCCGCCCTTCTGGCTGACGACGGATAAAACGTGCCCCACTCAGTCCCCGGCTTCGGTCGGCGGGACGTTGTCGAGCTTTTCTCCGCCAGCGGCACCACCGCTGGCGATGAGTTGGTCGAGCGTGGCGCGCGCGTGCGCGATCCAGCGCTCGGCGTCCGGTCCGGTGGGCGGGTCCATCAGAAATGCCTCGAGATGGTAGGCCGCGTCGGCGACCGAGCCGCGCTTGAGCAGCAGGAACGCGAGACCGTAGTGCGACCCGGATAGCGTCGGCTGAATTTCCAACGCCCGTTTGTATGCGCGGATCGCCTCTTCCTGCCTGCCGGTCTTGGAGAAAGCGATCGCCATGTTCTGGAGCGCGCGGAAGTTGTTCGGCTGATCGCGCAGGGCGAGCCTGTAGGACGTCAGCGCGGCGTCGTAATCGCCCTGACGTTCGAGCGCCAGCGCTTCGCCCAGGTAATCGACGCGCTGTGCTTTGGCCCCGCTTTTCGAGCCTCCGCCGGTAAGGCGGCTCCACCATGACATGGCAAGTCCGTACGGTTGAAACGGCCCGGTTCCGGGCATCGTGCCCGCGTTCCAGCGGGCGCTACGGCGATTCGGCTTAAGCTATTGCCGGAGCGTGACATCCGCTATCGTACGCAGCGCCTTCCGGCTAGCTTACGAAGTCTCGCTCAGACGCCACCGCGACGGGATCGCCAATGTCTCCACGCCGCTACACAGTCGATCCATCCAAGGGTGTGCTTCACGTCGAGTGGCCGCTGTTCGGCGAGCTGTCGCGCGCCCTGGCACTTAAGGTGGCCCGCAGCTACGACCCCGAGATCGTGCTCGGTGTTGCCACGGCCGGCGTGGTTCCCGGCGCAGTGGTCGCGGCCATCCTGCACCGCGAGTTCCATTCGATCGTCGTCAGCCGCAGCCTCGCCGCCGAGTCGGTGCGGGAGACGCCGCAGGTTCTCTCGGCGGCGCCCCCGGCGGTGCGCGGCAAGCGGGTTCTCATCGTCGACGAGACGTGCGACCAGGGGGACACGATGAGGCTCGCGGTTGGCGCGGTTGTCAACGCCGGCGCCGCCGAGGTCCGAACCGCGGTCAGCTTCAAGACGGGTAGCTACGTGCCGGATTTTCACGCGTTGGCAACGGAGAGTACGATCGTGTTGCCGTGGGACCGCGAAGTGCTGGTAGACGGCGAGCTGGTGGCGAATCCACTCTACAAGGACGCGATCCAGGCTACCGGAACATTCCCGTCAGCCCCCATCCGGTAGCCGCACTATCTCGTCGTAGCTCGCCCCCGTGCTGAGTCCGGCATAGATGGAATCGACCATCTCCGGCGTTCCGATGACGAAGCGGCACGCTCCGCCCGAGCCGAGCCCGGCGCACTCGAGCTCCATGACGCCGAGCTCGTAACCCGCGAGCTCCGCAAAGAAGCCGTGCAGCAATCCGGTGGTCAGATGGCAGCCCGTCTGGTTCCCGTGCTGCCGGTGGCTCTCCCAGCAGTCATGGATGCTGACCTCGATCCACGAGTCGGAATTGGTGGCGATAGATACTTCGCCCCAGCCGCACCAGTGGAGGAATTCGGCGGTGCGCTCCCGAAAGTCCTCGAGCGGGAGGTCCGGCAGGTCTTCCATTCCTCCCTCGTGCGACCACTGCGAGAACGCGTCGAGCAGCGCGCCGCCGCCCGCGTCGCCCGCCGCGCGCAGCGTCTCCATGTCGGCCTCGCCCGGAAGGTCGATCAGCAGGTGCAGAACTTCGCGCGGCATCGACACGACGCCGGCTAGTGGTCTGTTCATCGCGTCTAACTATCGCCGGAAGGCACGGGCCGCAAGTGTCGGGCCTCATCGATGATCTCGACGAGCCGGGCCTCGTCGATGATCTCGACGCCGAGCGTACGCGCGCGATCGAGCTTCCCGCCAGCTTCCTCGCCCGCGACCACGTAGGTCGTCGCCTTCGACACCGAGCTGGTGACGCGCCCGCCATGCGCTTCGATCAGATCGGTCGCGGCCTTGCGGGAGAGATTCGGAAGCGTGCCTGTCACCACGAACGTTTTTCCGGCAAGCGCCGTTCCCGTGACTTCAGGCCGCGGCTCGATGAAGTTCACGCCGGCGGTACGCAGCTTTTCGATCTCTTCGCGGGCGCTCGGATCCGCGAAAAAGTCGGCGACTGCCTGCGCGATCACCGTCCCCACGCCGCGGATCTTCGAGATCTCTACGAAGTCCGCCGCCACCACCGAACCGAGATCGGCGAAGTGGCGCGCGAGGAGCTGCGCCGCCGCCTCACCGACGTGCCGGATCCCCAATCCGTACAGGAGCCGCGCCAGCGGCTGCTCGCGCGACGCGTCGATCGCCTTGACGAGACCGGCCGCGCTCTTCGCCGCGTAGCCCTCGAGACCGAGCAGCAGCTCCGGCGTGAGCACGTAAAGATCGGCGGCGTCGCGCACCAGACCGGCCTCGATGAGCTGATCGATTCGGGCGTAGGACAGTCCGCGGATGTCCATGGCCCCGCGCGAGGCGAAGTGCACCAGCCCTTCGAGCCGGCGGCCCGGGCACGCCACGTTGGGGCAATACGATAGCGCCTCGCCCTCCTCGCGGATCGCGGGCGTGTTGCAGCGCGGGCAGCGTGTGGGCATGGACCATGGCTTCTCCTTGCCCGTGCGCGCCGTGGTCACGGGAGCGATCACCTGTGGGATGACTTCGCCGGCGCGCTTCACCTGTACCCGGTCGCCCACGCGGAGATCGCGCTGTTTGACGAAATCCTCGTTGTGCAACGTCGCGAGCTTCACGATCGCCCCGCTGATCTCCACCGGCTCGAGCATCGCGTAGGGGTTAAGCGCGCCCGTGCGCCCCACGTTCACCTCTATGGCGAGCAGCGTCGTCTCGGCGATGTCGGGCGCGAACTTGCGCGCAATGGCCCAACGCGGCTCGCGTCCGCCAACCACTCCCAGCTCTTCCTGCACGCGGAATGCGTCGACCTTCACGACTCCGCCGTCGATCGCGAAGTCGAGCGCTGCGCGCAGCTCGTGCTCGAGCCTGTGCGCCCAGGTAAAGACCTGGTCCATCGTCGCGCACCGCTTCCGGTGCGGCGCGACCGGAACGCCCCACCTCTCCAGCGCGTCGAGCACTTCCCACTGGGTCTGGAAGGGAAGCTGCATGGCCGGCGCCGCGACGGCGTACCCGAAGAAGCGGAGCGGGCGCGACGCTGTGACCGCGGGATCGAGCTGGCGCAGCGATCCCGCCGCGGCATTCCGCGGGTTGGCGAAGAGCGACTCGCCCTCCCGCGCGCGGGAGGCGTTCATCTCCTCGAACGCGCTGAAGGGGATGTAGATCTCGCCGCGAATCTCCAGCGTGCCCGATGGAACGCTGCCGGACAGCCTGAGCGGGACGTCCCGGACAGTGCGGATGTTGCTTGTCACGACTTCGCCGATGGACCCGTTGCCGCGCGTCGCGCCGTTCACGAGGACGCCGTCGGTGTAAGTGAGGCTCACCGCAGCGCCGTCGATCTTGAGCTCCGCCGTATAGCCCGCGCGCAGCGCATCGTCACCGGCGAGGCGTACGAGGCGGGTCTCCCACGCGCGCAGCTCGCCGTCGTCGAAAGCGTTGCCGAGCGACAGCATGGGGAGGAGATGCTCGTACTTGTCGAGCTGACTCGCGGGGGGCGCGCCCACGCGCAGCGTCGGCGAGTCGGGCGCGCGCAGCTCGGGATGCTGCTCCTCGATCTGCTGGAGCTCGCGGAAGAGACGATCGTACTCCGCGTCCGGCATCCGCGGACGGTCGAGCACGTAGTACTCGTGCGACGCGCGCGTCAGCGCGTCGCGGAGCTCAGCGGCCCGGGCCGCCGGCTTCCCTGGCACGACCGGTTCTAGCTGTGGGTGTGCGCGGCGGTTGCGAGGCCCGCCTCGGCCGGCTCCGCCGGTTTGCAGTGCGCTTTGAATTCCTCACTGTCGAAACGTACCACCCGGTCGCGGCCGCGCTCCTTGGCGACATATAGAGCATCGTCGGCGGAGCGGATCAGCTGGTCGCGCGACGAGATCCGCGGATGCGGCCAGGCCGCGACGCCGCAACTGACAGTGCGCCTGATCCGTTCCTTTTCATAGACGAACTCGTGGGTCTCGATCCGGTCGCGCACGCGCTCGGCGAACGTCACGGCCGCGTCCAGAACGGTGCCGGGGAGAATTATCAGGAACTCCTCGCCACCGTACCGGCCGACGCGATCGATCTCGCGCGCCTGCTCCTTGATGAGGTCGGCAAACTGCCGCAGAATCGCGTCGCCCGCCAGATGCCCGTACGTATCGTTGACGCTCTTGAAGTGGTCGATGTCGCACATGACCACCGCCAGCGGCTCGTGCAGCCTGAGGGAGTGCTCGAACATCTCGTGCAGCCGCTCTTCGAGGTAGCGGCGGTTGTCCAACCCCGTGAGGCCGTCCGTTTGCGAGACCCGGCGGAGGCGGTCGTTCATCTCCTCCAGCTCGCGCTCCCGGCTCTCGAGGTCTTGCTGCAGCCGCTTGATCCGGAGCATCGACCGCACTCTCGCTTCCAGCTCGGCGAAGTTGATCGGCTTGGTGATGTAATCGTCGGCGCCAGCGTCGAGCCCCTCGACCCGGCTTTCCGTGGAGTCGAGCGCCGTCTGCATGATGACGGCGATGAAGGGGAGGTCCTTGTCGTTCTTGATGCGGCGGACCACCTCGATGCCGCTCATCCTCGGCATCATCACGTCGAGGAGGATGAGATCGGGCGGGCTCTCCTTGACCAGGTCGAGAGCCTGCTGCCCATCGGTCGCCGTCCGAACAGCGTAGCCGCGCGCGACGAGCCGCGCGCGGAGGAGCTCTACGTTGTCTTCCTGGTCGTCGACGACGAGAATCGAATCGGCATCCGGCTTCGGGCGCTCCTCACTGGCCATCGCTTCGCCCGAGGAACCGCTGCACTTCAGCAACGACCGCGCGCGGCTCACAGGGCTTGGCCAGATAACCGTCGCAGCCCACCTCCATCGCTTTCTCCCGGTCCGACGCCAGTGCATGGGCGGTGAGCGCGATGATCGGTATGTGCTTCGTATCGGGATCGTGCTTCAGGACCTGCGTAGCCTCCCATCCGTCGATGATGGGAATGCTGATGTCCATGAGTATCAGGTCGGGTTTCTGGGCCCGGGCCTTGGCAATGCCTTCCTCACCATTCAACGCTTCCGACACCTCGTAACCGAAGTGGCGGAGAATCGTGGAGTAGACGATACGGTTGTCTTCGTTGTCCTCGACCAGGAGGACAGTCTTACCATTTGCTTCCATCAAATTTCCTCGCACGGGTATTGCGAATTGGCTGCAGAGCAAGTTCCTTACCAACGCCTAATTTCCCCAACCATGCCTGATAACGCTAACCCGCCGCTGTACGAAAAGGACGACGGGATCTTCGAGATAGAGGGCCAGCCATTCACCGAGACCAGGGACCTCGGAAAGATGGCCACAATAATCGCCGGAGTTGCCGTTGGGGCCATGATCGGGGCCGGAGCCGCGCTGTTGCTGGCGCCGGGAAGCGGCGAGGAAACGAGGACGGCCATCAGGCAGCGTGTACGAAAGCTGACAAGACGGGAGCGGAGTGTCTGGAAATCGCTGGCCCGCGCGATGGAGGAAGCGGCGCAGGGAACGGCCGCCCGCGCCCGGCTCCGGAGGGTGAAGGCCGAAGCAGCGGCGGCCGCCGTAAAAGCCGCGACCTAGGGGAGCGCGCGCAGCGCGGCCTGCGCCTGCGCCTTGTACCGCTCGTCGTTGTAGTCCGAGATGGCAAGCCGAAGCGCGATGTCGTACTCCCCGCGAGCCGCCGTCGTGTTCCCCCTGTCCCGATGCACATCTCCCAGCTCGAGATGGTGGACGATCCGTTCCGGCGCGAGCGCGACGGCCTGCTCCAGGTATCGCTGTGCGTTCGGCCAGCTCGCAGAGCCGAGCGCGCGGCCGCCGAGGAAGTTGCGCGCGATCATCCGCTCCAGGCCGCTCAGTCGCATTACTTCCGCGTTCCACACGCCCATGATGTGGTGACAGCCGGAGTGGCGCGGCTCGAGCCGGATGCACTCGAGCGCATTTTTCCGGATCGCGGTTGCGTACCTCACCTTGTCGCGAACGCCGAGAGACTGGCTCGACTTTCCGAGGGCGCGGGCGAGCGCGAAGTACCCCTCGGCGCCGTCCGGCTTGAGCTCGACGGCGCGTCGCGCGTACCGCTCACCGCTTTTGAACAGCTGCGCTCGACGCTCGTTCGACGGCACCGGGCCGCTGGCCAGATCGAGCGCGCTGCGCGAGGCCTTCCATAGTGCTTCGAAGTGGTCCGGTTCAGACGCAAGCGCCCGCTCGTAATGCGCGAGGGCCGGTTCCGCGCGCATGGCCTGGTACTCGCGATCTCCCGCGGCGATGTCGGCGGCCGGCTGCGCGGTGGCGACTCCCGCGAATGCGGCGAGCAGCGCAATTGTGCGTAGGACGTGTCGCATGTGGCTCCGCGCTGAATGTCAATCGGGTGCAAGACCTAGCCCGCGCCCAGGCTGCCGGTAGCTTTTCACATTAGTAATACCCACCGACCAGGAAATGATCGTCACGAGAGTAATAGAACGCAAACGCGATGGCGGCCGCGTCACCCCGGAAGAGTGGCGCGCGCTGACGCGGGGCTACGCCGGGGGTACGATCCCCGATTATCAGATGGCGTCGCTGCTCATGGCGATCTTCCTGCGCGGCATGGACAAGGCTGAGACCGCCGCGCTTACCGATGCGATGATCGAAAGCGGGGCGCGGCTCGATCTCTCGCACCTCGCGCTGCCCCGGATCGACAAGCATTCCACGGGCGGGGTCGGTGACAAGGTGTCGCTGATACTGGCGCCTCTAATCGCCTCGCTGGGGGTCGCTGTCCCGATGATGTCGGGGCGGGGGCTGGGGCATACCGGCGGCACGCTCGACAAGCTCGAGTCGATTCCCGGGTTTCGGACGAAGCTCTCGCTCGCCGAGGTACGCGCGCAGATCGAAAAGCTCGGGTGCGCACTGTTCGGGCAGTCGGAGGAGATCGCGCCGGCGGACCGGAAGATGTACGCGCTGCGGAGCGCGACGTCGACCGTGGAGGCGATCCCGCTGATCGCGTCGAGCATCATGAGCAAAAAGCTCGCGGAGAGTCTCACCGGGCTGGTGCTGGACGTGAAGCGCGGGTCCGGCGCGTTCATGCAGACGATGGACATGGAGCTGGCGAAGGCGATGATCGAGCTGGGCAGTGAGCACGGCTGCCCGGTAGTCGCGCTTGCGACCGCCATGGACCGCCCGCTCGGCAGGGCGTGCGGCAACGCGCTGGAAGTCGAAGAGGCCATCGCGGGACTGCACGACGAGGGCCCGGAAGATCTGATGGAGGTCACGTACGCGCTGGGGGCGGAGATGCTGGTGCTGGCGGGAGTGGCCGAGATCCACCTCGACGCGCGCGACATGATGCGGCAGGCGATCGAGTCGGGCCGCGCGGCGGAGAAGTTCCAGCGGATCATCCAGGCGCAGGGCGGCGACCCGCGCGTGGTGGACGATCCGGCGCTACTGCCGCAGGCGAGCGCGGTCGAGATTTTCTCCGCGGTGCACGACGGCACCGTGCACAAGGTGGAGCCGCGGGCGATCGGTCACGGCTTGGTGGGGCTTGGCGCCGGCCGGTTTCAGGTGGACGACGACATCGATCCCAGCGTGGGCTTCGTGATCACCGCCAAGCCGGGCGACTCTGTTAGGAAAGGCGAGCCGCTCGCTACCGTGTTCGCTTCAGACGACGACGGCCTGCGCAGAGGTTTGGACGTGCTGGCCCGGGCGATCGTCATTGGCCAGGGCCCGGCGACGGCGTTGCCGCTGATTTCACATCGCGTGACTGCGGTTGGAGTCGAGGAATACGTGGGTTAGTCCAGACAGATCCAGCGACTATGCCTCACCCGCGTTGGCGCCAAGCGCGGGGATCTCGATGGAGATGGAGACACCCACGCACCTCGATTCCCGATTCGACGACACGATAGTAGACGGCGTAAGGGAACCGCCGGAGCAACAGTCGGCGGAGATTGTGATGAACGGCGGGACCCGCCTCGCTGAACTCTGAGAGCAATGTGAACGCGAGATTCAGCTCCGCTCGAAACTCTTCGCCCAGTCCGGCCTGCTGCGCTTCGTACCAGCTGTAAGCGTCCGCGATGTCCGCGCTAGTCGCCTGTGTGAACCGGAGCCGACGATTCACCCCCGCGGCTTCAGGCGGTTCTGCACCTCGCCCCAGCTGATCGTAGCCCGCTCGTCCGCATCCGCGAGCCGACGGTCAAGCTCCTTCCGATGCCAATCAGGCACTGGAACGCTTGCTTCGGATTGCGCCAAGCTGTCCCAAATATCCTCGACCAGCTGCAGCCGTTGTTCGGGCGGCAGCCGCAGTATCTGGCTAAGGAGCGCGCTGGCAGTCATAGAGCTAACCTGGGCTCCTTCCATCCTCCGGACAAGCCCCGAAACAGGCCGAACCGCCGTCGTTCAAACTCGCGCGCCTCGACGTGGCAGATCGACCAGAACCGGTCACTGTTTCCACAACGGCCAATGACCGGCCACCTCAACCGTGCGGTCCGGCAACACCCAGAACACTTCAATCTCTAGCTTCTTCATGGATGTAGCGACCTTATCGGCATACGCGAGGTGGGACGAGTTCTTGGGAAACGCGACCCCGGACAGTGTGCTCCTATCGACATTCTGCGCCGCTCGATAGAAGGCATTTGCGACATGGTCTCGAGTCTGTGAGCCGGAGAAGGGCTTTCCGAAACGTGATGTGTGAGCCATTGAGCTTGTCTCTCCTTTCGCTTCTATGACTACTCGGGCACCACGGTTCGCGAAGCGACCTACGATGTCATCGCCTCGCTCCGTCTCGGCACAGTGTTTTTCGATCTGGCAGTCGTGCCGCTTCAGGAATTGGCAAACGGCGGCAATGACATCGGACTCTTTAAGCATTTTCTGGGGCACCTCCGGTTAGGTGACATCTCGAACCGTTCCAGCGTCCGCCGTACGCCTGCTTATCAAATATCCAGGTTGCTCACGAACTTCGCGTTCTGCTCGATGAACAACCGCCGCGGCTCGACCTCGTCGCCCATCAACGTCTGGAACAGCCGGTCCGCATTGACCGCGTCCTCGATCTCAACCTTGAGGATCGTGCGCGTGTCCGGGTCCATCGTCGTCTTCCAGAGTTGGCTCGGGTTCATCTCTCCCAGGCCCTTGTACCGCTGGATCCCGACTGACGCGCGGCCGTCGCCGTTGCCCAGCCTGGCGGTGAGCTCGTTGCGCTCCTGTTCGTTGTACGCGTAGTACTCCTCACGGCCCTTGGCCACGCGATACAGCGGCGGCTGCGCGATGTAGATGAAGCCCGCCTCGATCAGCTGCGGCATCTGCCGGTAAAAGAAGGTCAGCAGCAGCGTGCGGATGTGCGCCCCGTCCACGTCGGCATCCGTCATCAGGATGATCTTGTGGTAGCGCGCGTTCTCGAGAGTGAAGTCCTCCTTGATCCCCGCGCCGATCGCGGTGATGATCGTGCGGATCTCCTCGTTGGAGAACACTTTGTCGATGCGCGCCTTCTCGACGTTGAGGATCTTGCCGCGCAGCGGCAGGATGGCCTGGAAGGAGCGGTCGCGCCCCTGCTTGGCGGAGCCGCCGGCGCTATCGCCCTCGACCAGATAGATCTCGCACAGCCGCGGATCGGACAGCGAGCAGTCGGCGAGCTTGCCGGGAAGGTTGCCGATGTCGAGCGCGGATTTCTTGCGGGTGAGGTCGCGCGCCTTGCGCGCAGCCTCGCGCGCCCGCGCGGAGGCGACTGCCTTCTCGATGACGATGTTCGCGACGCGCGGATGCTCCTCGAGGTACGCGGACAGCTGCTCGTTGACGACCGTCTTGACCGCGCCCTCCGCCTCCGAGTTCCCGAGCTTGGTCTTGGTCTGTCCCTCGAACTGCGGCTCGCGGATCTTGATCGACAGCACGGCCGTCAAGCCTTCGCGGACGTCGTCGCCGGTGAGCGTGAAGTCGGCCTTCTTGAGCGCGTTCCCCTTGGCGGCGTAGGCGTTGATCGTGCGCGTGAGCGCCGACTTGAAGCCGGTGAGGTGCGTCCCGCCCTCGTGCGTGTTCACGTTGTTCACGAAGGAGAAGACGTTGTCGTTATAGCCGTCGTTGTACTGGAAGGCGATCTCGATGCCGATGTCGTCACGCTCGGCCTCGATGTACACGATCTCCTGGTGCAGCGGCTTCCGGTTGATGTTGAGAAAGCGCACCATCTCCCTGAGCCCGCCCTCGGCGTGGAAGACTTCTTCCTTCTCCTGGCCCTCACGCTCGTCCCGCAGCGTGATCGTGACGCCCTTGTTGAGGAACGACAGCTCGCGCAGCCGCGTCTCCAGCGTGGCGTAGTCGTAGTGCAGCTCGGTGAAGATCTCGGGATCGGGCTTGAACCACACCTTGGTTCCCGTCTCCTTGCCGGTCTTCCCGCGCACTTCGAGTTGCGTCTTGGTGTGGCCGCGCACGAAGTCCATGTAGTGCTCCTTGCCGCCGCGCCTGACCCACACCTTCAGCTGCTCGGACAGCGCATTGACCACGGAGACGCCCACGCCGTGCAAGCCGCCCGAAACCTTGTAGCTGGACTTGTCGAACTTTCCGCCGGCGTGCAGCACCGTCATCGCGAGCTCTACCCCGGGAATCTTCTCGATCGGATGCAGGTCGACGGGAATTCCACGGCCGTCGTCCTCGACGGTTATCGAGTCGTCCTTGTGAATCCAGACGCCGATGTTGTGGGCGTAGCCCGCAAGCGCTTCGTCGATCGAGTTGTCGACGACCTCGTACACGAGATGGTGAAGACCGCGGCCCGATGTCGAGCCGATGTACATGCCGGGGCGTTTACGAACGGCTTCCAGTCCCTTGAGTACCTGGATCTGGCCCGCGTCGTAACTGGCCGTCGGCTCTTCGGTCAGAGTCTTCGCCATGATTTTCAGTTGGTGGGAAACGGGGAAAAAACGGTGGGAACGCGGACGGAATCGGGCGCGAAAGGGGGCACCGAAACTATACCGAAGACGCGTGGTTTATCACTGCCTGAAATATACGCGGAAATGAAGACCCGCGCAAATATTTCCCCACGTCTTAAATCTTTGTGGTAAAAGCGCTTACCGCTTGAGCCGAAAACGAATTTTTTTGACCGTCTTGCGGTCCTTCCGGGAGTTTAGCGAGCGCAGGATTTCGGGCTCCAGCAGCGACAGCTCGGACATCCACGCGTTGGTCTTCACCGCCACCAACAAAGTGCCGTCGGAAGTGACGTACAACGGCTCAGTTACGGCCGCTATCTGCTTCCCGACGAGCTTGGGCCAGGCGGTCACCGCGCCGGCGTCGTCCACCCGCCGCTCGAGGCCGGACTTTTTGAGGTAGGTCGAGACCGAGTCCGCGATCGGGGCGGGGCGGGACTTCTTTCTCTGCTCAGCCATGATGCAATGTCGTGCTTCTTGAAGCCTGGCGGGAGTTCTTGACTTTCGGGACTGCATCCTACCGGAAACTGGCTCACTCTCGCGAGCTCCAGACCGCGAAGGCGACTGGCGGGATGCAAGCTGTGAGTGGGAGTCTATGAGATTGAGTTTGGAGTCAGTCGGCTGTCTCACGACCCTTACTCAAAAACTCAAACTCATAGCTTGCATCCCATGTCCGAATTCCGGGAGCTACTGCGTGATCACTCCAGCCCGAATACTCCACCGCTCAACTCGCGACAACTCAGGCGGTATCTCCTCTGCCTTTGGCACACACAAAAATGTCTGCCCGAACCCGCTGTCCGCGAGCAGCGCAAGAATCGCCGCCGACCTCCGCGAATCCAGCTCCGCGAACGGATCGTCCAGCAACAATACCGGCTTCGCGCCGCAGCTTTCCCGGAGCGTCGCGGCCTCCAGCATCCGCAACGCGATCGCCCCGGTGCGCTGCTGGCCTGCCGAGGCAAACTCGCGCATGTCGCGCCCGCCCAGCTCGAGCACCAGCTCGTCGCGGTGCGGGCCGGCGTGCGTGATCCCCCGCCGGAGATCTATCGCCCGATGCTCTTCGAGCGACGCGGCGAGTGCCCCCCGGGTGTCGCCGGTGCCGGCCAGCCGTGCCCGGTAGCGCAGGGTAGTGCCGGCCGATTCGCCGATCGCAGCGCACCGCTCGCCGAATTCGCCCGCGCAGAGGCCGGCCCACTCCGCGCGGGCATCCACGAGCACCGCTCCATGCTCCGCCATTGCCGGCTCCCAGACTTCGACCTCGGCTTCGCTCCCGGCTCCGCGCATGGCCGCGCGGAGGGCGGAATTTCGCTGCTGCAAAGCCATTCTGTAGCTGTGCAGCGCGTGGAGGTATTTTCGCGACGTCGCCGCGAGCATGATGTCGAGGTAGCGTCGGCGCTCGCTCGGCCCGCCGGAGACCAGCTGCGCGTCGCGCGGCGAGAACATCACTGTCGGCACGTGCCCGAATGCATCGCTCAGGCGCGGCGGCTTCTTTCCGTCGATCGTCGCTCTCTTGCGGCGCGACACGCGCTCGAAGCCGACGGAGACGGACGTCGATGCCGCGCCCGTGTCCACCGACGCACCCAGGTGGAAACCGTCCGCGCCGAAGCCTACGACGTCTGCGTCGAGCGCTCCCCTGAAGGAGCGCAGCAGCTGGAGATAGTACAGCGCCTCGAGAAAGTTCGTCTTACCGTGGCCGTTCTCACCGATGAGCACCGCGCCCGAGCGCGGGAGCTCGAGCTTGGCGGTCGCGAGATTCCTGAAGCCGAGTAGCGAGAGCGCGGTGACGACAACGGCGGGATCGTCAGGACTTTCCCGCTTCACTTCCCCTTGAACGATGGCGCACGCTTCTCGAGGAAGGCGGCTGTGCCTTCCCGCGTGTCTTCGCTGGCCGCGAGGAGTCCGAAGTGGTTTGCTTCCAGCAGCAGCCCTTCGTCGAGCGACATCTCCATCCCGCGATCGGCCGCCTCGATGCACAGTGCGATCGCGAGCGGTCCGTTCGCGAGGATCTGCCGCAGCAGCTCGCGCGCCGCGTTCATCAGCTCGGCAGCGTGCACGACTCGATTGACGAGCCCGATCCTGAAGGCTTCGTTCGCGTCGATCGGCTCGCCCGTGAGCAGGAGCTGCAGCGCGCGGCCCTTCCCAACGAGCCGTGGGAGTCGCTGCGTCCCGCCGTACCCGGGGCACAGGCCGAGCTTGACCTCGGGTTGGCCGAACTTCGCCTGATCGGACGCAATGCGGATGTGGCACGCCATCGCCAGCTCGCAGCCACCGCCGAGCGCGAAGCCGTTGACCGCGGCGACTATCGGCTTGGAGCAGGTCTCGATCCGGCGGAAGATGTCCTGCCCGCCGCGTGCGCGCGCTTTCGCGACGACCGGGGTCTGGCCGGCCAGCTCGCGGATGTCCGCGCCGGCGACGAACGCCCGCCCGGCGCCGGTGATGATCGCCGCGCCGATGTCCTCGCGCATCCGGACCTCGTCGATCGCATGGCTGAGTTCGCCGAGGGTGGCGCTGTTGAGCGCGTTGAGCTTGTCGGGGCGGTTGATCGTGATGGTCGCGATCCGGTCCGCGACCTCCAACGTGAGAAATTGATAGTCCATGCTGGTGAAGATGGCTGGAATTAGCTTGGGCGTCTATGGCGAGCAAATGGATTCTGCGGAAGGGAACCAAGG
>JBPCPS010000175.1:0-24831 GCA_050998915.1 Gemmatimonadaceae bacterium | reverse complement strand
ACTGCGTTGCGCACGTGTTCGGCGAGCACACCACCCAGACCTTTGGCAGGCACGCCGTCCAGTACATCTCGCCCGAGCGCGTGCAGGACGCGACCTGGGTGCGTGTGCTACTCGCCAAGGACGCCATCAGCACCGGCTGGGATTGCCCGCGCGCCGAGGTGATGGTGTCATTCAGGCGCGCTGTGGATCCCACGCACATCACCCAACTGCTAGGCCGGATGGTGCGCACGCCTCTCGCGCGGCGCATTCCGGGCAACGACCGTCTCAACTCCGTGGACTGCCTGCTGCCGTACTTCGACGAGGAAACCGTCAGGGGCATCGTGGATGCGTTGATGCAGGGCGGAGGCGAGGTACCCCCGCTTGGACGTGTGCTGACCAATCCGGTCGAGATGAAGCCCCACCCGGACGCAGGTGCAGCGATCTGGGAGAAGTTCACCACCTTGCCGTCGCAAACGCGCCCGCAGCTTGGCGCCAAGCCGCCGAAGCGCCTGACCGCGCTCGCGCACGAGCTGGCGATGGATGGCCTATTGCCAGGCGCGGGGCAGAAGGCACACGCGGCGATGCACAAAGCCCTGGATGCGTTCCTTGAAACTGATCCGTACGGCTTCAGGTCCAAACGAGAATCGGTGAGTACAGTCGAGGGGCGAACGATTGTCCTTCACGTCAGAGAGGGTGAAACCGAGTCGCGGTTATTCCAGACGGAGGCGGATGCAGCCGTGTTCAACGACGCTTACCGCCGCACCGCGCGCATCATCAGCCCCGACATCGCCCGCACTTACACGGAGCACCGCGCGCGGCAGAAGCCCGAGGCGGACGACGACTTCGAGGATGCATTGCTGGAAGCACGCGAGGATATCGGCGCCTTGGGCCTCATGCAGAACCTCCATGTGTACTTCAATACCGAGGCTACGAAGCTCGCCGACGAGTGGTTGAACAAGTACCGCGACAAAATAAAGCGGCTCCCCGACGACCGGCAGGAAGCCTATCGGGAAATCAGAGCCTTGAGCCGCGAGCCGCAGGATGTTGATCTTGCCCAGCCAGTGTCACGCTGGGAGGCTACCGTGGCACGCGAGAAGGATGGTAGCGAAACGAAGCTGCCGACCTACAAGAATCATCTCCTCTGCGACGAACGAAAGGTCTTTCCCGCCGAGCTGAACAAGTGGGAAAAGACCGTCCTTAAGGCGGAGATTGAACGCGAGGGCTTCAGGTTTTGGTACCGCAATCCTAGCCGGCCCACGCAGGACTCATTGGGCGTCGCGTATGCGGATGGTGAGGATACCCGGATCCTGCGTCCGGACTTCCTATTCTTCGCCGAGGATTCGAAGGGCAAAATCGTGGTGGACATCGTGGACCCGCACAACACGGCATGGGCGGATGCATTGGACAAGCTGCAGGGATTGGCACGATACGCCGCGGCGCACGCCGATGTATTCAGGCGGGTTGAGGCGGTCGCCGAGGTGAACGGAAGGCTGCGTGTGCTCGATCTGACGCGTGCGGATGTTCGGAAGGCGATCGAGGAAGCGCGTGAGGCGCGCGCGCTTTACGAAGGGGGGTTTGCTAAGGATTACCCGAACGCAGTACCGTCGGGCACACAATAGGTCCCGTCGGTGCGGGATTGACAGGAAGTCATGTGTGTAATTGGACCCAAGGTGCAAGCTAGCCTTCTTCTTTTTCACCCGGCCAGTCGAGAGGGACAGAAAGTATTTCTCTTAGGGCTGCGCCTTCCGTCTCAGTAATCCTATCGTCCACAAGGCTCGTGCGCGGAAGACACAGCAAAGGGCCGGAATACGGCGCCTCCGCCCACGGATTTACATACAAACGAAGGTTCGCGACGTGGAGATTGTACGGGCTCACCGATCCGACCAAAGCCGCGCTTACGCGTCTGTTCTGTACACCGACTGGTCCTAACCAGAAGCCATCGCGATTCCTGATCAGGTGAGTAGTGTCGG
This sequence comes from Gemmatimonadaceae bacterium, assembly GCA_050998915.1. Lineage (GTDB taxonomy): Bacteria > Gemmatimonadota > Gemmatimonadetes > Gemmatimonadales > Gemmatimonadaceae > JACDCY01. Next base: position 22,882 of record JBPCPS010000175.1, on the reverse strand, counting down.
AGGTCAGATCCCAACGGACTGCCTCCGAACCATAGAGCGCATTCACCACATCCCGATTGTCGGTGCCCCATTCACTGATGGAGTTGACCGCCACGAGAAAGGGAGCAGCAAGGCGTCCGTACTTGGAGCTTTTTCGCTTAAGCACCTTCTGTATCGCGCTAGCACCGGCCCCCCAACGGGTTCTTACAGGGAATGCCCCGATCGCCCGCGACCTCGCCTGAGCAGGACGGTCACGTGGAAGCGGGACTAGACGCGCCTCGATAAGTGCATCCCCTTCGCGATAAACCACGCTTGGCAATGAGTCCATCACCCGGCTAGACCGTTTAACAACTTCTTCGTACGATAGCGCGGCGGCTACCTCGTGCACTCGTCGCATAAACCTGCGCGCGGACGGAAACTGGGTGGGCGGAATGTAAAGCTTTTCGAGCCAAAGACTGTAGTCCTTGAGTGGCGCTCGGTCGATCTCATCGTACAGCTGCGCCAGCATTCTCTCTTCCGCCGAACTGGCAGCGCTTTTATCTGAGGAGACGCGCGCCTCAACAAAGCACTCAGGATATTCATTATGTCTAGCCAGGAAATCTGGGTGAGTTTCAAGACTAGACGTTAGAGAAGGATGAATCTCAACGTCGTAGCCTGATGCGAGTAGCAATTCGTGAAGTAGGAGTTCGAAAAAAGCAGCGTCGAAGTCTTTGGCGAAGGACCGACGCACGCTGCTCTTTTTCTCATCCGGAAGGTGCGAGAACCAAAGTTCGAGAATTCGCCTCACATTGTGCGCGAATGGCTGAGCTGACCTCGATAAGAATAAGAATTGGCCCATTGCATAGGGCGACGGCCCATGCAGATCCCGAGGCACATCAGCGAAAAGTCTCATTGAGGCAAAATCTGTAGTGGGACCTAACGACCCTAAGCTAAGCTGCGTAGTCCCGAGTGAAGCGAGGGCCGCGCAGCTTCATCCGACAGTTATGCGACGTCATTGCCGTCTGCCCGTCCGTGGCCGCCGACGACGCTGCGGACCACGGTTACGATGCCGGATATAATCGCGCCGTCTGTCGCGTACCCGGAATAATGATTCACGAGTTGCGGCTGAATCGGTCGGATCAACCGTTGCTTTATAAGCCACGTGACCCGATCAAAGGCACGTTGCCCGACGGCGAACACATGCTGAGGTCGAACCTGCTCCAACTCCCAATCGAGGACCGGTGCCCAGATTCTCGCCATTTCACGGTAGTCGCGACCGGTGAGTTTCCTGTGGTCGGACACGACGTTCATTTCTTTGATAACATTGGTGATGTAGCAATGCCAGCCGCCCTTGACAGTCGGGGGAGTGTCTTTCAACCCGAGCTGACAGAGGGCAGCGCGGAACCTCTTCGCGGCCGGATTCATTGTGCCGCCCCACCATTGAGCTTCAATATCCGGGGGCCCACCGTCGACGGTGTCGACATGGGCACGTAACACACCGCCGGCGCTGGGGTTTTCACAGATAAACATGACACCCGCGGGCACGGAGCCTAGAGCGCCATAAAGCCAGGGAAACTCGTTGATCTGCACATGACGGTGCGGAGCGTCGATCCCCTCGAGTTTGTCGTTGATCCGGCGACGAAGTTCGATGAAATGGTCCACGAAGGGCCGCTCGAAAGAAGGAGGCGTACTTCCTGCCAGAGTCAGCCGCTTAACGCCGAGCATAACCTGCAGGCGAACTTGTTAAATGCGCGGCGGCGCAGCCGACGCGCTTCCGAAACTCGACGGCCAGGTTCATGCAACGTTAGCCGGCCGTGCGATCAGCCTGGGGCTACGCCTCTGCTGAAGGGAGCCCGGGACTGGCCTCGCCCTTGGTAACTACGCGAGCTCCGTCGAGTTCTTTGTAGATCAATCCCGTGCGTCGAATGGCGTCGGTCGCGTCAGCACGCCAGAACTCGATTAGCTCGAAGTCGCGCTTCTTTCTCGACGCGGTATACTGACTCACGTCTAACATGAACGCCTCGTACTTCTTTCCTGGGCGATCGCGCACCGTGAGGCTGGACTTGACTCGGTGGATGAGCCTGAGATCTACGAGCTCCTCGATGGCCTCCCCCTCGCTGTCGGGCAGGTCCCTGTCGAGGAGGAAAACGTTGGCTTTGGAGATGTCCCGGACAAAGGTGCCAACGCGGGCAAACTCGCCTTCGAGACGATCGCTTTCTCCGAGGGTGTCCCGACTGAGCTCCTCGCGCTTCGAGGAATCGTACTCACCGGCGGCCTCGTTCACGTCCTCGACGCCGATCTTGGGTCCGCGAGCCGTATCTCCCCTCTCCCGCGCGATGATAATCGACCGCCTGAGGATTCCGAGAAAATCTCGAGTAACGCCGCCGCTCGCGAGCACCAGCCGATCGAATGCCCCGTCGGTTATCAAGTCGTTCCGAGTCACGGCGCTTTCGTCGAGGAACGTGTCGAGAATGCGGCTCAGGAAGGCGCGCGTGTTGGCATAACGCTCAAGCGTCAGATCGAGATCGATCTCGCCGATGTCGTCGCCGATCTTCGCGCCGACCGGTGGATCTCCGTTGATGTACCACGTCGTCCGGTGACGAATCGTGCCGATCTTTATCCAGAGATGGTTGCCCTTGCCGATTCGATGAAAGTAGTCGATGACCTGTGCCTGGTCACGGCGACGTATGTGGTACAGATCGTCGAGGAATAGGAAAGCATCGCCGCTGGAAAGAACCGCCATGCGTCGAAAAAGAGCCTGGTAGTCCAGGATGTGACGGTGTAGGTGGTCGAGCTTACTCGTCGTGTACTTCTCAGTGACGGCCCTACTCGTCTCTGAGGTGGTTCCCGAGTCAGCGGACGCGCCCACCTCCACGGGTCCTGCCTTGACCGTGGCATTCAGACGTGCGCCGTCCGCGGTCGCGCTCTTTCCAGACTGCGTGGCCTCTACGGCGACCGCATCAGAACTGAAGAGGAGAGCGCGGAGGGCGCTGACCGAGGTGCGCAGATCCTTGGACAGCGCCGAGGCTTCGACTCGATTGAAGGCTGATCGCGTGGGCTTGGCACCGAAGAGACGCTTCCAAAAAGTGGATTTGTTGGCGGGTGCTATAGCGGCAGTTTCGAGCCATGTCGCGAACTCTTCGAAAGTCTTGATCAGGACACTGAGAAGAACGTCCGGGTAGGCGTGCCCCTTGAACGACTCTAGGTCGACGAACGCGATCGGTCGACGATCAACAGTGAGATCAGACGTGGCCTTCCGCAGAAGGCTGGACTTACCAGACCCGCGGCGCCCGAAGACAAGATGATGCTGGCGGGAAACTGCTCGGGATAGAGTACCGCTCGCAGGTTCGACGAAACGACGCACGCCTTCGTCCGTGGAGCGCGTAGCCTCTTCGAGGAGTTGCTCGAGGGTTGCTACAGCAGGAGAGTCGAGGAGGTCGATGGGCATGAGACCGGTGAGAGGCGATCGCGGCTGTCAGGCTGCCCGCTGAAACTTTACGCTAGCACCGTCCGGGCAACTGCGCGAGTGGGGGCAGGCGAGGTCCGGAAACCATGGTTTCCCGCCAACTTCTAATTAGACAGCCGACATATACTGCGGAGATTGGCGAAACGTAGCAAGCCGACGTTGCTTTTGCGCCCCGCCGAAACGGCACGCTGCGGTGAACCGCCGGAGCTAAATGCACTTACGCTGTTCCCGCCAGGCAGGAGAGCGGAATAGGCTGCAAGAAGTTCGCTGCATATTTCCGCGCTAAGAGGACGGCGAGCTATAGTAGGTCCTCACAGGCTCTTGCCCACCTCGCACTGCCGCCACCGGAACGCTCACCCGCTCGGCTGCGCATCGGCATACGCATCCGTCGGCAGGCACGAGCACACCAGATTCCGGTCCCCGTACGCGCTCTCCACCCTCGCCACCGCCGGCCAGAATTTCCTTCCCCTGATCCACTCCGCCGGAAACGCGGCCTGCTCTCGCGTGTAGCCATGTGTCCACGCCGTCGCCGTCACCCGCTCCAGAGTGTGCGGCGCATTTTTCAAAACGTTGTCCTGCTTGTCCGCGGTCCCGATCTCGATCTCGCGGATCTCCTCCCGAATCGAGATCATCGCGTCGCAGAACCTATCTAACTCGGCGAGCGACTCGCTCTCCGTCGGCTCGATCATCAGCGTCCCCGCCACCGGGAATGACACGGTCGGCGCGTGGAAGCCGTAATCCATGAGCCGCTTGGCGATGTCCTCCACCTCCACGCCGGACCCTCCTTTCACGGCTCGCGTGTCCAGGATGCACTCATGCGCCACGGTGCCATTGATCGCCTTGTACAGCACCGGATAGTGCGGCTCGAGCTGGCGCGTGATGTAGTTCGCGTTCAGGATCGCGATCTTCGTCGCGTACGTCAGCCCTTCCCCGCCCATCATCTGGATGTACGCCAGCGAGATCGGCAGAATGCTGGCGCTCCCCCACGGCGCGGCCGAGACGGCGCCGTTGCGCGAGCCGTGCGGCGACACGACCGGATGACCCGGCAGAAACTCCGCGAGATGCTTCGCGACTCCGATGGGACCCATGCCGGGTCCGCCGCCGCCATGCGGGATACAGAACGTCTTGTGCAGGTTCAGGTGACAAACGTCGGCGCCGAAGTCGCCGGGCCGGCACAGGCCCACCATCGCGTTCATGTTGGCGCCGTCCATGTACACCTGCCCGCCGTGCTCGTGCACGACCCGGCAGATCTCGATCACGCCGCTCTCGAACACGCCGTGCGTGGACGGATACGTGATCATCAGCGCGCCGAGGTTGGCGGCGTGCGCAGCCGCCTTCTCGCGCAGGTCGTCCACGTCCACGTTGCCGTGCTTGTCAGTCTTCACCACCACGACCTTCATCCCCGCCATCACCGCGCTGGCGGGATTGGTCCCGTGCGCGGACTGCGGAATGAGACACACGTCGCGATGCGTGTCGCCGCGCGATTCGTGATACGCGCGAATGGTCAGCAGCCCGGCGTACTCGCCCTGCGAGCCGGCGTTGGGCTGCAGCGACACGGCCGCGAAACCGGTGATCTCCGCCAGCGCCGTCTCCAGCTGCCGGAACAGCTCGGCGTAACCTTGCGCCTGCTCCACCGGCGCGAACGGGTGGATCTGCCCGAAGCCGGGCCAGGTGATCGGCATCATCTCGGCGGTCGCGTTCAGCTTCATCGTGCATGAGCCGAGCGGGATCATCGAGTGCACCAGCGACAGGTCGCGCGACTCGAGCATGTGCATGTACCGCAGCAGCTCGGTCTCGGAGCGGTGCGTGTTGAACACCGGGTGCGTCAGGAACGGCGTCGCGCGCTTGAACCGCTCGTCGTAACGCGGGTCGGCTTCGTCGGCCAGCTCATCCAGCGTGAACGACGGCTTCGCTCCGCCGCTGAACACCACCAGCAGCTCCTCCACGTCGCGCGCCGTCACGGTCTCGTCCAGCGCGACGACGATGGACGCGCCGCCGAGGTGCCGCAGGTTGATCCCGCGCGCCGCCGCGGCCGCGACGATCTCCTCCGCGCCGCCCGAGCCGATCTCGACGCGCACGGTGTCGAAGAAGTCCTCGTGCGCCACGGTGTGGCCCAGCTTCTTCACGCCGGCCGCGAGCAGCGCGGCAAACCCGTGCACCCGCTCGGCGATGCGCGTCAACCCCTCCGCGCCGTGATACACGGCGTACATCCCCGCGCCGACCGCCAGCAGCACCTGCGCGGTGCAGATGTTGGACGTCGCCTTCTCGCGCCGGATGTGCTGCTCGCGCGTCTGCAGCGCCATGCGCAGCGCGGGATTCCCGTCCGCGTCCCGCGACACGCCGATGATGCGACCCGGTATCTGCCGCTTGTACTCGTCGCGCGTGGCGAAGAACGCCGCGTGCGGGCCGCCGTAGCCGAGCGGCACGCCGAACCGCTGCGAGTTGCCGACGACGATGTCCGCGCCCCACTCGCCCGGCGGGGTGAGCAGCACGAGGCTCAAGAGGTCGGCCGCGACAGTGACCAGCGCGTTCGCGCTGTGTGCGCGCGCGCACAGCGCCTTGTAGTCGTGCACGGCGCCGTCGGTGGCGGGATACTGCACCAGCACGCCGAACACTTCCGGCCCGGGCTTGAACGTCCTGAAGTCGCCGACCTCGACGGTGATGCCACGCGCGGCGGCGCGCGTCTGCACTACATCTATCGTCTGCGGATGGCACTCCGACGAAACGAAGAACGTCTCCTTCCCCGGCTTCCCCGTCACCCCGTAGCTCATCGCCATCGCCTCCGCGGCGGCGGTCGCCTCGTCGAGCAGCGACGCGTTGGCGATCTCGAGCCCGGTGAGGTCCATCACCATCGTCTGGAACGTGAGCAGCGCCTCGAGCCGGCCCTGCGCGATCTCGGCCTGATACGGCGTGTACGCGGTGTACCAGCCGGGGTTCTCGAGAATGTTGCGCTGGATCACGGGCGGGGTGATGCAGTCGTGGTAGCCGAGCCCGATGTACGACCGGAACACCTTGTTCTTGGCGGCCAGGGCGCGGAGGCCGGAGAGAGTCTCGTACTCGCTCTTGCCGGGGCCGATCGCGAGCGGTGACTTCAGCCGGATGTCGCGGGGGATGACGGCATTTATGAGATCGTCCAGGGATCCGTAGCCGAGCGTGTCGAGCATCTTCGCGACATCGGCTTCACCGGGGCCGACATGGCGGCGGACGAAAGAGTCGAAGCCGGGCATCGCGCGCGTTTTGGTCTGGGTCGTCATGAGTGGCGTCGGGTGGGGCGCTGTGGCTCCGGCTGGGGCTACGGGGATCCAAGTCCGGAGTGTGGCAGTTTGGAGTGGGACAGTTTGGAGTTTATCCGGGATGCCTGCCCACACTCTAATTTATCCGTTCTTGTGAGCCGATGAGCACGGAGACTTCAGGTACGCGGAGCATAGTCCTCGAAGGAGCTGGCCTCGCCCAGTTGCGGTGGCGGATGATCCTGTCCCCGCCCTTTTCCGGCCCCGAGAACATGGCCTGCGACGTCGCCCTCATGGATCGCGCGCGGGCCACCGGCGAGGCGGTCGTGCGCGTTTACTCGTGGAGCGCGCCGACTCTGTCCTTCGGGCGGAATCAGAAGACAGCCGGCCATGACAGGGCGGGCCTCGAACAAAAAGGAATCGCCGTAGTCCGCCGGCCCACGGGCGGAAGAGCCATCCTTCACCACCGCGAGATCACGTACAGCGTCACCGCCCCCGTCGAGCCGGGTGACTCCATCGCGACCGACTACGCGTGGATCAACGAGCTGCTCCTCGACGCGCTCCGATCGCTGGGCGTGGACGCGGAAATCGCGCACCGAATGGGACGCGCGCCGGCGCCCGACGCCAATCCGTGCTTCGCCACGGCGACGCCCGGCGAGATAACCGTCGGCGGGCGCAAGCTCGTGGGCAGCGCACAGTACCGGAACGACGGCGCGATGCTCCAGCACGGATCGATCCTCGTCTCGGACGACCAGTCCGCGCTCGCGGCGCTCGCCGGAACGGAGCCTTCCGCTCCGCCCGCCACTCTGAAAGCATCGCTGGGCCGGTCGCCTAAGCCGCGCGAGCTGCACGACGCACTCTGCGCGGCGCTGGCGCGGACGGGAATCGATCCAGATACGCTGCCCGCGGACGATCTGATGCAATCGATCTCGCATCACCGGCATTTCTTCTCGGACCCGCAATGGACATGGCGCAGGTGAGGCGCAATCTTCTGGCGATGCCACCGACGCTCAAACTCTCCATCGCGGGCCTCTCCTCCTGCCTGTTGTTTCTGGGCGCGTGCGAGAAAGCCACGGACTCCAGCGAATCCGCGGGCGGCACCGTCGTGATCGCCGTCGCCGCCGACGTGGACGCGCTGATCCCGCCGCTAGTGTCGGGCATCCAGGGACGCCAGGTCACTGACCTGATCTTCGACCGGCTCGCGGACATCGGCGATTCCCTCAACACCACCGGCGACCACGGCTTTCGTCCCCGGCTCGCCGAGCGCTGGACGTGGAGCGCCGACTCGCTGCGGATCACGTTTTCACTGAACCCGCTGGCGAGATGGCACGACGGCCGCCCGGTCACCGCGCGCGACGTGAAGTTCACCCACCAGCTCTTCCAGGATCCGGAAGTCGCCGCCCCCCTGGCCGCGCTGCTGGCGAACGTCGATTCGGTGAGCGCGCTCGATTCGCTCACCGCCGTCTTCTGGTTCAGGGCGCGATCGCCGCGGCAGTTTTTCGACGCCGTTTACAACCTGCTCATCGTTCCCGAGCACCTGCTGGGCAGCGCCCAGCGCAGCCAGCTGCGCGCGACGCCGTTCGCGCGCGCGCCCGTGGGCAGCGGCCGCTTCCGGTTCGCCCGGTGGGAGCCGGCCGTCTCGCTCGAGGTGGTGGCCGACACGAACAACTACGCCGGGCGCGCGAAGCTCGACCGCGTGATCTGGACGGTGTCGCCCGATTTCACGACTGCGTCCACCAAGCTGCTGGCCGGCGAAGCCGACGTGTTCGACGCCGTACGGCCCGAGATGATCCCCGACATACAGAAGAACCCCGCGTTGCGTCTCACGACATATCCCGGGCTCGACTACGGCTTCCTCCAGTTCAACCTGCGCGATCCGCGACGCGGAACTTTGCCGCACCCGCTGTTCGGTGATCGCCAGACCCGCGTGGCGCTGTCCATGGCGCTCGATCGGGCGTCGCTCGTGCGCAACGTGTTCGACACTCTCGCGGCCGTGGCCCTCGGACCGACGGTACGCGGCTACATGGGAGCGGATGCGAATTTGCCGCAGATCGGCTACGACACCGCTGCGGCCAGCCGGCTGCTCGATTCGCTCGGCTGGCGGCGCGGACCGGATGGCGTGAGATCGCGGGCGGGCCGGCCGCTCGCGTTCTCGATCGTGACGCCGACCTCCAGTCGGAACAGAGGCCGGATGGCGGTGCTGATTCAGGCACAGCTGCGCGGGATCGGCATCCGTGTCGTGATCGAGTCGGTGGATAACGCGGCGTTCCTCACGCGCATGAAGGACCGCTCGTTCGACGCCGCGCTGGGCGGCTGGCACCTGGACCCGGCGCCGGGAATCAGGCAGACCTGGGGTACGGCCGGCTCGCGCGCGCCGGGCGGCACCAACTTCGGATCGTATGAGAGTCCGGAGTTCGACCTGCACGTTGACAGCGCCCTCGCGGCCATGGATCCCGGGAAAGCGCACGCGCACATGCGCCGCGCGTACGAGGTGATCATCCGCGACGCGCCGGCGGTGTGGCTGTACGAGCCGCTGTCCACGCTCGCGCTCCACAGCCGCATCCGGCCTGCGGCGCTGCGGCGCGACGCGTGGTGGGCGCATCTCGCGGACTGGACGATCGACCCCGACGCACGATTGCCGCGCGACAATATCGGTCTGACTCCGACGCAGTAACGTGATCGCGTTTCTACTGCGCCGGGCTGTCCATACGCTCGTGGTAGTCGTCGCAGTCGCAACGCTCGTATTCGCCCTGATTCACGCGGCCCCCGGCGATCCCTTCGCCGGCTCGCTCGACAATCCCAACGTCACGGAAGAAATCCGCGCCCGCTGGCGCGCTTCCTACGGCCTCGACCAGCCGCTCCCCGTGCAGTACGGCCGCTATCTGTCGCGGCTGGCGAAGGGAGATCTGGGATGGTCCTTCTCGAGGCAGCAGCCAGTCAGCGCGGTCATCCGGGATTCCCTCCCGCGCACGCTGCTGCTCGTGGGACTCGCGCTCGTGCTTGCGTTCGCTGGCGGCATGGCGCTCGCGCTCGCGCAGACCCGGCGGCGTGGCGGGCCATTCGACCGCGCGGCAGGCGGGCTGTCCCTAATGGTGCTCTCGATACCGGATTTCTGGCTGGGAATCCTGCTGCTGCTCGTCTTCAGCTACTGGCTCCCGCTGTTCCCCGTCGGTGGAATGACGGACGCCGTGGAGTATCCGTATCTCGGGATCGGCGGCAGGCTGCTGGACCGCGCGCATCACCTCGTGCTGCCGCTCGCGACGCTCGTGCTCGCCGCGGGCGCTGCCGTGGCCCGGTACCAGCGGGCCGCTCTGCTCGAGGTCCTGCCGCGTGATTACATCAGGTCCGCGCGGGCGAAGGGGGTCGAGGAGCGAGTCGTTGTGCGGAGACATGCGCTTCGAAACGCGCTCATGCCAGCGATCACGCTGCTTGGGACGAGCCTCCCGGCGCTGGTGGGCGGCGTGGTGTTTGTGGAGAAAGTTTTTTCCTGGCCTGGAATGGGGCTGGTGGCCGTGGACGCTGTTTCATCTCGAGACTACCCGCTCGTGCTCGCGGTCGTCATCGTCGGGACGATCGTAGTAGCGGCCGGAAATCTTCTGGCCGATCTCCTGTACCGCGCCGCGGACCCCAGGCTGCGCGATGCCTGAGCGGACATTGCCGACACCGGCCCACAGGGCGCGGCCGGGAACGATGCTGGCGGCCGCCGCGCTGGTCGTCATCGTCATCGCCGCCGCAGCGGCTCCCCTGATCGCCCCGTACGACCCGGTCGCTCAACCCGACATCGTGGCCGGCGGCACACTCGCTCCGTCGTCCGAGCATCCGCTCGGCACCGATCAATTCAGCCGCGACGTGCTGAGCAGATTGCTGTTCGGAGCGCGCATCTCGCTGCTCGTCGGGGTTCTCGCTACCGCCGTCGCGGTTACAGTCGGGACGGCATACGGTCTGGCCGCGGGATACGTCGGCGGGCTCGTGGACGAGGTCATGATGCGGCTCGTGGACGCCCTCATGTCGATCCCGCGCGTGCTGCTCGTGCTGGCGCTGGTGGCCCTGTGGGGTCGCATGTCCACGTCCGGCCTGGTGCTCCTGCTCGGGCTCACCGGCTGGTTCCAACTGAGCCGCCTGGTGCGCGCTGAAGTCCTGACCGCGCGCGAGACGGACTACGTAGCCTCGGCCCGGGCGCTGGGCGCGCACGACTTTCGCATCGCGGTGCGCCATGTGCTGCCCAATGTGCTCCCGCCGATTATCGTATTTGCGACCATCGGACTCGGTAACGTGATCGTGCTCGAGGCGGGGCTCTCCTACCTCGGGTTCGGGGTGCAGCCCCCGGTTCCGAGCTGGGGCAACATGATTCGGGACGGCTCCGAGCTGATGACGGCCGGCTGGTGGATCTCACTCTTTCCGGGCCTTGCGATCGTGGCGACCGTGGTGGCGGTGAACGCGCTGGGCGATGGACTTCGGCAATCGCTCGGTCAATCCGACGGCTACGCGCATGAGTAGCCCCCTGCTCACCGTGCGGGACCTGCGCACGTACTTCTATCCCGGCGGCGGGATGGTCGCGCGCTCCGTGGACGGCGTCTCGTTCAGCATAGATGCGGGCGAAACCGTGGGGATCGTCGGCGAATCGGGGTGCGGCAAGTCCGTGACCGCGCTCTCGATCATGCGCTTGATCCGCGCGCCCGGCCGTGTCGAAGCGGGCAGCAAGATCGACTTCGACGGCAAGGACCTGGTCGCGCTCGAGGAAGAGGAGATGCGGAAAATTCGCGGCAACCGCATCGCGATGATCTTCCAGGAGCCGATGTCCGCGCTCAATCCCGTGTTCACCGTCGGCGACCAGATCGCCGAAGTAGCGCGGATTCACGCCGGCGCCACGCGCCGCGAAGCATGGAAGAAGGCGGTGGAGATGCTGGCTCTCACCGGCATCCCCGCTCCCGACCGGCGCGCGAAGCAGTACCCGCATCAGCTCTCGGGCGGAATGCGCCAGCGCGTGCTGATCGCGATGGCGCTGGTCATGAATCCGGCGCTCATCATCGCGGACGAGCCCACGACGGCGCTCGACGTGACCATTCAGGCGCAGATCCTCGAGCTGCTGCGCGACGTGCAGCAGAAATTCGGGACCGCCGTGCTGCTGATCACGCACGACCTCGGCGTCATCGCCGAGATGACCAAGCGGGTCATCGTGATGTACGGCGGCGAGGTCGTGGAAGAGACGTCCACGCCCGATCTGTTCACCTCGGCGCATCATCCCTACTCCGAAGGGCTGCTGTACGCGATGCCGCGCGTGGGAGACAAGCGCGAGCGGCTGAACGTGATCCCCGGTACAGTGCCGCCGCCCACCGCGTGGCCGAGCGGCTGCCGCTTCCGCGACCGGTGCAAGTATTCGTGGGAACGCACCGAGCACGAGCATCCGCCGTTGTACCCGATCGGGCCCGGCCACGTGAGCCGCTGTCATCTGGCGGACGAGCCGGAGCGAAGAAATGCGCCGCACAGGCCGCTCGTCGCCCGCCGGAGCATCGACGCATCGTGACGGCGCCGGCGGCGGGGAACGGGAAGACGGCCACGAACGGCGAGCCACTGCTGTCCGTGCGGAATCTCACCAAGGCGTTCCGCTCGCGGAGGGGGTTGCTCGGACCCGCCGAGGTCGTGTACGCCGTCAACGACGTCTCGTTCGACGTGCACGAAGGCGAGACGCTGGCGATCGTCGGTGAATCCGGCTGCGGCAAGACGACCACGGGTCGCTCGATACTCCGCCTCATAGAACCGACTTCCGGCGAGATCAAGTTTGCCGGGCAGAATGTCGCCCATCTCAAGGGCGGGGCGCTCAGGCGGATGCGGCGCGACATGCAGATCATATTCCAGGACCCGTTCTCATCGTTGAATCCCCGCATGACGGTCGGCGCGATCATCCGCGAGGGGATGCTGATTCACGGCCTGGCGACCCGTGCGGAAGCCGACCGGCGCGCGGGCGATCTGCTGGAGGAGGTCGGGCTGCGCGCGGAGTACGGGTCGCGCTATCCGCACGAGTTCTCCGGCGGCCAGCGGCAGCGGATCGGCGTGGCACGCGCGCTGTCCGTGCAGCCGCGGCTGATTATCTGCGACGAGCCCGTCTCCGCGCTGGATGTATCGGTGCAGGCGCAGGTGATCAACCTCCTGCAGGACCTGCAGCGCGATCGCGGCCTCACCTACATCTTCATCGCGCACGACCTGTCGGTGGTCGAGCACATCGCCGACAGAGTGGCCGTGATGTACCTGGGCAAGATCGTGGAGCTCAGCCGGAAGGAAGAGCTGTTCAGCCAACCGCTCATGCCGTACACGCAAGCGCTGCTGTCCGCCGCGCCGGTTCCGGATCCTACCCGGTCGCGCGACCGTATCGTGCTGCAGGGCGACGTACCGTCGCCCGCCAACCTGCCGAGCGGCTGCGTATTCCATCCGCGCTGCCACCACCCGGCGAAGGACGAAGCGTGCGCCAGGATCGTCCCCCCGCTCGAAGAGAAGGAAGCCGGGCATTTTGCCGCCTGCATAAAGCAACCCCCAACGAAGGTGGGCCGGGAGGAACAGCAACGTTCTGGTGGCGTGCACGAGCCCAAGCGGTATCTTCCCCTGGCGGCGCTGCACTGAATGCGCTATTGGCTATTGGCTGTTGGCTATGGATATAGGCAACAGCCGGAACTATTCGCATCAGCTTGCAGCAGGAGTAGGAGGCCAATAGCTAACAGCCAACAGCTAACAGCGGAGTTCCATTTATGTCGGGTATCGTCGACGTAGGCGCAACGACCATGGATAGACCGCCGGCCCTGGACGACCGCGCGCTGTTCGGACATCCGCGGGGACTGGGGCTCCTGTTCGTGGTCGAGATGTGGGAGCGATTCTCGTACTATGGGATGCGGGCGCTCCTCGTCCTTTATCTGGTAAACGCCCTACACTGGCCCGACGGCGACGCCGCGCGTCTATACGGCGCGTACACCGGGCTCGTCTACCTGACGCCGCTCATCGGCGGCTACCTGGCCGACCGGATCATCGGCACGCGCCGCTCGCTCGTGATCGGCGGAATCGTGATCGCCCTGGGCCACTTCGTGCTCGCGTTCGGCCCTGGCGGCTCGCCCGATGGAGTCCCGCTCAAGGACATGGGGCAGCTGATCCCGTTCTATCTCGGGCTCGCGCTCGTCGTGATCGGCACTGGGTTCTTCAAACCGAACGTCTCGACGATGGTCGGACAGATCTACCGTGAAGGCGACGCCCGTCGCGATTCCGGATTTACGATCTTCTACATGGGCATCAACCTCGGCGCGTTCCTGGCGCCGCTCGTGTGCGGCTACCTCGGCCAGAGAGTCGGCTGGCACTATGGCTTCGGCGCGGCCGGCGTCGGCATGACGCTTGGTCTCATCATCTACATGTGGGGCCGCGACCGCTACCTCCCGGGCATCGGGCTGCACGCCAAGCACGACCCGTCCAACGCCGCGGCGGTGGCAGCGGAATCGATGGAACAGCCGTGGAATCCGTGGGCGGTCTTCATCGGCGCGGCGATCGGTGCGGGGCTCGTCTTCCTCGGAGCCGGCGACATTCACCCGGTGGACCTGACGATCCGCATGGCCATCGCCGGCATGGGCGTGGCATCCGCGGTGCTCGCGATCTCCGGCACGCGCGGCGAGGAGCGCAATCGCGTGATCGCGCTCTTCATCGTCGTGTTCTTCGTCATCTTCTTCTGGATGGCGTTCGAGCAGGCGGGCAGCTCGATGAACCTGTTCGCCGACCGGCACACGAACATGAACGTCGCCGGGTTCGAGATGCCGTCCAGCTGGTTCCAGTCGATGAACCCGCTGTTCATTCTGCTCTTCGCGCCCCTCTTCGCGATCATCTGGACGTCGCTCGGCCGCCGCGGCAAGGAGCCCTCGACCCCGCTGAAGATGGTGCTCGGACTCGTCCTGCTCGGCACCGGCTTCCTCTTTCTCGTAGTCGCCGGCCGCTCAGTAGACCAGGGTTTCCAGGTCAGCGCCATGTGGCTCACGATGGCCTACCTGTTTCACACTCTGGGCGAGCTGTGCCTCTCACCGGTAGGGTTGTCGTACGTGACGAAAGTGGCACCTTACAAGTTCGCGTCGCTCTTGATGGGCGCATGGTTCCTTGCCAGCTCCGCGGCGAGCTACCTCGGGGGCTGGCTCGCGGCGCAGACCGAAACCATCACCTCCCAGGCGCAATTCTTCTCCATCCCCGTCGCGACATCGTTCGGTGCGGCGTTCCTGCTCCTGCTGCTGGTGCCGCTGCTCAAGCGTCTGACCAAGAGCGTGAAGGCCTAGTCCGTACGTTTTCGGCGGGCGAGCGTGTCAACCGCGCCGTGGCCCGGCGGCGTTGCGCTGAGGGTGTGGTCCGAGGGAGCGTCTTAGCGAGCGAGCGTAGCGAGCTTGCGTAGCTCCCGTGGACCACATCCTCGGCGCAACGCCGAGCGAGAGATCAGGGCCAGTTGAACACGCTCGCGGGCCGGCTGCGCTCACGAGCCTGGTGCAGGTCGCTGGGTTCTTTCCAGAAGACGCGGCCGAAGTCGCGCACTGTGACACGGAGCTCGGGCCGCCGCTTGCCGTCCGGGTTGATCGGGTAGGCGAGGTCCAGACGCGCCAGCCGCCGTGAGCGCGGCGGCACCGCCACCAGCAGGCCGATCCCCGCGCTGTATCGGACCGGCGTGTCCACTCCGAACGGCGAATCGCCCGCCCAGATCTTCCCCGCGTCCGCGAACCCGGCGACGCCAATGGTCGCGTACCGGCGGAACCGGCCCCACACGTACTTGTCCTCCGCCCGTAGCACCAGGCGCCGCGCGCCGCCGGTCTCGGAGCTGCGATACCCGCGCAACCCGCCATCGCGCGACCTGAACGTCAGCTGGTACGGTACGCGCGATCTCCAACCGCCGCTCCACTCGAGACTCGTCGAAGCAGTGTGCCGCGTGAACGGGCGCATGAACAACGCGAACCTCCCGCTGGACAATACACTGTTCCAGCTGTCCTCGTCGCCCTTACGCCTTCCTTCGACGTTCAGCTCCATGGCCGCGAAGGCCGAAGGCGAGCCCATGCCCGCGTACGCGCTGACCGAAGCGAAGAAATCGTCGTCGCTTTTGGTGTCGAGGAATTCGAGCCCGCGTCCGAGCAGAAATCCGAGCTGCAATCCTCGCCGCACGTCCTGGCGCGCGTCGAGCGCGTCGAACCCCGTGACCTCCATGAACTTCACGATGCGGACGCCGAGCAGCGCGTTGGCTCTGGCCTGGCGCTGCTCGGTGTATCTCCCGATGAGTGCCGTCGAAGTGTCCGCCACCAGCTCGCCGTTGACGATCCGGATCGGCCCGTCCGCGGGGATGGTCCGCTCGCGCGTGACAGAGCCACCGGCGAGCAGGAAGCGCCTCACCGGGCCTATGCGGGTTACGCCGCCGACTTCCTGGTACTCCCTGTCCACGGCAATGAGGACCGGATCGGCTCCCGGGCGCCTGAAGCGTGTGTGCGTGTCCAGCTCACCGGCCCCGGCGCGCCACGCGAAGCGCTGCAGGTCGGTGAGGAAAGGGTGACTCGCGTCGATCAGCCACTCACTGCCGAGCTGCAGGCGCCCGGCCTCCACCGACAGCTGGTAGGGCCTTCCGAAGAACTGGTAGTCCGTGACGCGAACCGTGTAGGAATCGCGAAGGTCCCGGCCGTCCTCCCACCGCGCCGACGCGTGGAGCCCGCCCCCAAACAAATTCTTGTTGCCGAGCTTGAGTGACCGGATATGCGGCGACGATGCGGAAACCGAGCCGCCGACAATCATCGAGATTTCGTCCACCGTCGTGACGCTCAACACGACCCCGCCCTCGCCGTCGCTCAGGGCCACGACGGTCGCGTCGGAGATGAAGGGCTGCGCGCGCAGGATGCGCTCGGATTCGGCGCGACGCAACTCGTCACACCGGTCGCCCAGCTGCAGCGCGAGATACCGGCGCACGACCTCCGGCTTCGTAGTCTCGTGCAGCTTGCTCGCGGCCCGGCCGGTACGCGCGATGATGTTGTCGCCGCTGCGGGGAAAGGGCGGCTGGGCATCCACCTCGATCACCGTGATCACTTGTCCCGAGCACTGGACCGCCTCGTGCTGCGCCACCTGCGCGCGGGCGAGGCCCGGTGCGGCCGATAACAGGCAGCAGGCAAACGTCAGCCGCCCCAGGGGTCGCGCGAAGCGAACGCTCATGGGTACGATATAGGGGCTCGGACGGACGTCGGACAGGACTGGCCCGGGCGCTCTGTGACGCGCATGCGTCACGCTACGGTACCAAGGAGACGCGCTGTGCACACAGGGCCAGTCGTTGCGGTCACTGCGACCATCCGGGAAGAAGAACAGCCCCGCCGCGTTCGATTGAACGCGGCCTACCTCACCGCAATGGAGAACGCAGGGCTCGTACCACTCGTGGTACCCCCTCTCTCGGATCCGGCGGCGGCCGAGCGGATCCTCGCCGGGGTGGACGGGCTCGTGCTGACCGGAGGCGAGGACGTGGGGCCTGAATACTTCGGCGAGAAGCGCCACCCCAGGCTCGGCACGGTCAACAAGGCGCGGGACGCCACGGAGATCGCGCTCATCTCCGCCGCGCGCCGGTTACGTATGCCCCTCCTCGCCATCTGCAGAGGCATTCAGGTCCTCAACGTCGAGTGCGGCGGGAGCCTGATTCAGGACATCGCCGCGCAACGTCCCGCGGCGCTGGAGCACGACGGACACGGTGGCTCGCGTGATGCCTCCGTGCACCCGGTCGAGATCGAGGAGGGCTCCATCCTGGGTCTCGCGACCGGCGTCACCCGGCTGGACGTCAACTCGCTGCACCACCAGGCGATCGACCGGCTGGGCGACGGCCTGCGAGTCACCGCCACAGCCCCGGATGGAATCGTCGAGGGCGTGGAGAGCACCGACGACTGGTGGGTTCTCGCCGTGCAGTGGCATCCGGAGGAGATGGACCGGTGCGCGCAGCCGGGCGCCGAGCCCGGCCCGCTATTCAAGGCGTTCGCCGAAGCCGTCCGGCAAGCGTAGCCGCAGGCTCGTTTAGCCGGTGCCCGCTGAATGTGATACCAGCAGGCTGAGCGCCGGATCAGTCCGCGTGCAGCACACTCCTGTACACGTCGAGCGTAAGATCGGTCGTTCGCTCGACGGAAAAATCCCTGGCGCGATTTCGCGCGCCCGCGGATAAACGTCCGGCGAGAATCCGATCCTTGAGGATTGAGGAGATATCCGACCCGAGCTTCGCAGCATCGCCGACTGGGCTGAGCAGGCCCGACACGCCGTGCTGCACCGTCTCAGGTATCCCGCCGCCCCCAGTTGCCGCGATCGGCTTGCCCATCGACATTGCGTCGAGCAACACCGTTCCCAAACCTTCTTCCCGAGAGCTCAGCGTCACGACGTCGGCCGCCGCCAGCAGCGAGTCGGCGTCGGCGCGATAGCCGGCCACATGCAACGTGCCCGTCAAGTTGAGGCGTGCAGCCTCGGACTCTACGGCGGCACGGAGCGGTCCGTCGCCGACCAGCAGCGCCTGAACGTCCGGGAGCCCCTGACACACTTTGGCGATCGCGCGGACGAACGTAAGCGGATCTTTGTGACCCACGAGCTGCGCGACCTGCACGACCAGCGGCTGCCCGGCCTGGACTCCCAGCTCTGCTAGAGTCCGGGGAGTAGCTCGCGCGAACGCCCGGCTCAGATCGATCCCGCTCGGGATGATCGAGATCCGCTCTTCGCGAATGCCGCTCGCGACCAGCGCCCGCGCCACGGCCCGCGAGATCGCGATGATCCCCGCGGCACGGCTGTATTTCCACCGCGAGCCGTAGTTGGCCCGCAGTCGGAAGTCGACTCGGCGAGTCAACACCATCCTCACGTTCGTTCCGGCGGTGGCCAGCGCCGCGAGAGCGACGGCGTGCCCGGTGTGCGCATGCACGATCTGCACGCGCCGTCGGTGTATTACCGAGCGCAACGCGAGGACCGCTACCGGATCGAATTCAAACCGGGGTGAACACGGCTCTACCTCGAGACCGGCCTGTCTAGCGCGGTCGGCAAGCGGCTCACCGGGACGTGCTGCCACGATGGAAACGTGCCCGCGCTCCGCGAGCGCCCTCGCCAGCCACAGCGCCTGCCGCTCGCCGCCTCGCCAGCCGCGCTCCGCATCCAGGTGAAGAATGACCAGCTTGGACGGCCCGATCATTCGCGCGCCACGCCCGAAGAGTCAGTCGCCAGACGGGGCGGTGAGCCATTAGGTAATCGCTGCCTCATGCCCGTGGTCATGGATTTCATGGAAAGATGGCCGATCTCCTGCGGAACACCTAACCGCAGGCCGGCCCGGACGGAGCTTTAGTGTTGCGAAAGGGTATACCCGCACGTCGTCCAACGTATCTTGTATCTGACATCAGTCCACCCGCCAGCGAGCCCGCTCAGCCGTGCTATACATCTGCGTTCCGACCTACAACGAAGCGCCTACCGTTGGCGTGCTGCTCTGGCGGATAAGGGCCGTATTCCAGGAGTACTCCAAGGAGTACGAGATTCTGGTGTACGACGACGCGAGCTCCGACGCTACGTCCGAGACGCTCGAGCCGTACAAGGAAGTGCTGCCGCTCTCGGTAATTAAGGGAACGAGGCGGGCGGGATATGCGCGCGGCGTGGAGGCGTGCTTCCGCGAAGTCCTCCGGCGCACCCGTTACCCGCGGCGCGACGCGGTGATCGTGATGCAGGCCGATTTCACCGATCTGCCCGAGCAGATACCCGAGCTCGTTCGCCGGTTCGAGGGCGGTGCGGACGTCGTGGTCGCCGACAGGACCGCGTCGGCGGAGCTGCCGAAGCCGGTTCGCAGATTGCGGCTGCTGTCGTCGCTGCTGCTGAAGCGGTTCACCGGGCTCACGGGGGTGGCCGATCCGTTCAGCGGCTTTCGCCTGTATCGCGTGTCCGTGATCAAGGACCTGCTGGCGGCCCGCGACGACGCCGGGCTGGCCTCCCCGCCCGCGCTGGGCTCCAACCTGCAGCTCCTGCTGGCGGCGGCACGCGTCGCGCGGCGGGTCGAGAGCGTGCCGCTCCCGGCGAGCTATGACATTCGCGTGCGCGAGAGCAGAGTGCGGCCGGTCGCGGATGCCATCGACCTGTACAAGTTCGCGCTGCGCAACTGGAAGGCGCCGTTGCCTACTACGCCCCCGAGGGCAGCCCGATGATCGCAGCCGTCGCACTCGCCATCCTCACCGGGCTCGGCTCGGCCATCGTTCCGCCCGCGGCGGACCACCCGTTCGGCGTAGGCGAAAAGCTCGTGTTCGACGTCCGGTTCGGGCCGCTCAAGGTCGGGACCAGCACGATGGAAGTGCGCGAGATCAGCCACATTCGCGGCCGCCCCGCGTACAAGACTTACTTCAGGGTACAGGGCGGAACGTTCTTCTATAAGGTCGACGACGTTCTGCAGAGCTGGATCGACACAGAGACGCTGTCGTCGCTGCGCTTCGTCCAGCACCTCCAGGAGGGATCCCGCGAACGCGAGCGCCACTTCGAGATCTATCCCGATCGCGCGGTCTACGTGGAAGCGTCCAAGAGCCCGCAGGAGCATCCGTCGGTGTCGCGTCCGCTGGACGACGCGTCGTTCCTGTACTTCATCCGCACGATCCCGCTGGAGGTTGGGCAGACCTACGAGTTCAACCGGTACTTCAGGCCCGATCGGAATCCGGTGAAAGTGCGCGTGATGCGCCGCGAGCGGATCGTCGTGCCGGCGGGAACGTTCAACGCAATCGTGGTTCGTCCAGCGATCAAGGCCAAGGGGATCTTCGCGGAGGACGGCGAAGCCGAGCTGTGGCTCTCCGACGATGACCGCCGGATTGTGTTGCAGCTGAAGTCGAAGGTGTCGTTCGGAACGCTCAATCTGTTCCTGCGTTCTTTTACACCCGGCGGGTCTGGCAGCTAACAGCTAGCAGCTAGCTGTTAGCCGCTTTTAGTACGTACTAACCCGCGTCTCCGACCACCGCTCGCGCAGACGCCGCGCCGTTCCGGGGCTGACCACGCGGATCGCGAGATACGCCACCGCTCCGACGATCGCAACCTTGATCGCCATGCCGATCAGCCAGAAGGCGACACCGAGCAACCCGCCGAAGATCTTGAACACCAGGCCGAGAGCGAACAGCCCCAGCATGGCGAACAGGCCGGTCATCAGAATTGTGCGTATCATGAGACTCTCCCAAAGCTGTTGGCTATTGGCTCTTAGCTATTGGCTAATTGAGCCCTGTAGCTCGTCACTGTAAATACGCAGCGCGTCCTCGAGGGTTTCAGCCGTCACTAATCAGTGACCAAAACCCATAACCTGTTGCCCGAACCTGTTGTGTTAGTCACCGGTTGTTAGTCGCGTTGCCCGAAACTGTTGTCAGGTCTTCTCATCCCACCGACGTCGTAATCGTCGGCGGCGGCCTTATCGGCAGAGCCTGCGCCGCAGCGATCGCTGAGCGCGGGGCCCGCGTGCTCATCCTGGCCCACTCCAACGCGGGCGAAGCGTCCGCCGCATCCGCGGGAATGCTGGCTCCGTCGGTGGAGCGCGCCGAAGGCGCCGCGCACGAGCTCGCGCTGGCCGCGCGAGATCGGTATCCGTCGTACCTCGAATGGCTGCACGAACGCACCGGGATAGCTGTCCCGCTCAATCGGCTGGGCGTTCTCCAGGTGGCCGTCACGCCGGCCGGAGTGAAGGGATTGAAGCGCAGCCCCAATCCCGGCTCGCACTGGCTCGATCGCCGGGAGCTGGTCGGCCAAGAGCCGGCGCTGTCGCACGCGCTCGGCGCGATGTACTCGCCGCACGACGGCTGCGTCGACAACGTGCGGCTGCTCGAGGCGCTCGATGCATTTCTCTCGCGCTCTCCGCTTGTGCGCCGCGCGCACGAGCGCGTCACAGCGATCAGCGGGGGCAGCGGTGGCAGCGGTGGCAGCGGTGGCAGCGGTGGCAGCGGGGCGATCACCGTGACCGACGCGAGCGGCGTCCGGTACGAGGCGGGCCACGTCGTGATCGCGGCGGGAGCATGGTCTGGCCAGATCGCGGGCGCGCGCCATGCCGCCGGCGTGGAGCCCGTTCGCGGGCAGCTCGTTTCATATGACGGCGCGGCCTGCAGACACACGCTGTACGGACCGCGGGGCTACCTCGTCCCGCGCGGCAGCTCCACCATTGCCGGCAGCACAATGGAGCGTGTCGGATTCTCTCACGGCACCACGCCGGAAGGGGTCGCCAGAGTCCGCACCGCAGCGGAAGAGATCTGCCCCGCCCTTGCGGCGGCCCCGCCGTCGTCGGCGTGGTCCGGATTCAGGCCGGTGACACCGGACCTGCTTCCGGTCATTGGCGCCGATCCCGAGTCGCCCGGAGTCATCTACGCGACCGGCCACTCCCGGAACGGGATTCTACTGGCGCCGCTAACCGCGGACATCGTAGCAAATCTGATTTTTGAGGACGTCCTAAATTTCGACATTGCACAATACCGTCCCGGGCGGTTCTGACTTACATTCCCAAAACCAATGCCGCCTGCCGAGCTCGGGAACGCAGCTGTGAACCAACCGCTCTACCAGATTCTGGGACGCCACAGATCGGAAGCGCTACCCGACCGCAAGCCCTCGTGGCTCAAGGTCCGCGCCCCGGGTGGCGCCAACTATCTGAAGCTCCGGCAGATGATGCGCGAGCTCGACCTGCACAGCGTCTGCGAGGAAGCGCACTGCCCCAACGTCGGCGAGTGCTGGGAGCACGGCACTGCCACTTTCATGATCCTGGGGGACGTGTGCACGCGGAACTGCGCGTATTGCGCCGTGAAGCACGGCCGGCCGCCGACGTACGACATCGCCGAGCCGGCTCGCGTCGCCGAGGCGATCGCGCGCATGAACCTCCGGCACGCCGTGATCACCTCCGTTGACCGCGACGATCTCCCGGACTTCGGCGCGCACGTCTTCGCGGAAACTATCCGGCAGATCCACGGGCGGCTGCCAGGCTGCTCGGTCGAAGTTCTCGTGCCGGACTTCCAGGGCAGCGAGCCGAGCATCCGCATGGTGCTCGAGGCGGGTCCGGAGATCTACAACCACAACACCGAGACCGTCCCGCGGCTGTACAAGAAGTGCCGGCCGGGCGGCCGCTACGAGCGCGTGATGAACATCTTCGTCACCGCCAAGCGCATCAGCCCGCACATCCCGACGAAGACCGGGATGATCCTGGGCATGGGCGAAACCACCCAGGAAGTGCTCTCCGTGATGCGCGACCTGCGAGCGGTGG
>JBPCPS010000141.1:0-76933 GCA_050998915.1 Gemmatimonadaceae bacterium | reverse complement strand
ATCTGGGGAACGAGGGCGAAGACGATTGTGGCAGCCAGCAGCATCCGCACGTGCATTACCAGTCAACCTTTCCTTGGCCCGGAGTCCGGGCACCTGTGCGTGGAAATTGGAACTCACCTGCGTGGATCTGTGATACGCGCAGGCGCCGGAATGCGTTGAGACTTCCGGCGGGCTTACGCCGCTAAGTAGCGGTCTTGTATGCGACGCGGGGGTCGGCTTTGGCGTACGCGAGATCCGTGATCAGATTCACCAGCACGAAGACGACGCTCAGGAACAGCACCGAGCCCTGAATCGCGGGCAGGTCGCGCCGCGAGATGGCGTTCACCACGTACCGGCCCAGCCCGGGCCAGCTGAAAATCGTCTCGGTGAGAATGCTGCCCGTGAGATAGTAGCCGAAGTCCAGGCCGAGCACCGTGATGATCGGGATCATCGCGTTGCGCAGCGCGTGGCGCGTGATCACCAGCCCTTCCCGCTGTCCTTTGGCGCGCGCCGTCCGCACGAAGTCGCTACCGAGCACGTCCAGCATCGCGGAGCGCGTGACGCGCGCGAGGAAGGCGATCGAGCGCGAGCCGAGCGCCAGCGCGGGCAGAATCAGGTACTCAATTCCACCGTAGCCGGACGGCGGTAGCCAGCGCAGCATCACGGCGAAGACGAGAATGAGAATCAGCCCCACCCAGTAGACAGGGAAGGAGATTCCGAGATACGCGACGCCGAGCGAGATGCGGTCGAACCAGCCGCCGGGCACTCGCGCGCTGAGTATGCCGATGGTTATTCCGATCACCGAGGCGAGCAGCATCGCCGCGCCCGCGAGCTGCAGAGTCTTGGGGAAGCGCTCGCGAATGTCCTGCAGGATCGGGCGGCGAGTGATGTACGATCTCCCGAGATCACCTTGCAGTACGCCACCCGTATAGTGAAGGAACTGCTTGTGCAGCGGGTCGTCGAGTCTGAGCTCCGCCCTCAGCCGCGCCACGGTCTCTGGATCCGCTCTCTCGCCGACCATTTCCTGCACCGGGTCGCCGGGCGCGACGTACAGGAGAAGGAACACGATGACCAACACTCCAAAGAGCGTCGGGATCGCGAGCAGCAAGCGCCGCAAGATGAATGAGAGCATGGCTGTTGGCTATTGGCTGTCGGCTATTGGTCAGCTAAGAGCCAATAGCCAATAGCCAATAGCGCTTTACCTCGCTATCGACACGCCCGTCCAATTCTGCCCGTTGAAGATCGTCGGGATCACGAAATCCTTCACCCATGGCTGAATCGCGTATAGCACCCGGTGATGGAAGAGGAAGATCATCGGCGCGTCGGCGAACGCGAGCTGGTCTGCCTGGGCATAGAGCGCCGCGCGCGCGGCGTCGTCCTGCTCCCGGCGCGCCTGATCCACAATGCGATCGAAGTTCGGATTGCTGTAGAAAGAGATGTTGCCGCCCACGCCGCGATTGGTGGTGTGCAGCAAAGGATAGAGGAAGTTCTCGGCGTCCGGATAATCCGCGAACCACTCCTTGAGGATCAGGTCGGTCTCGCCCTTGCGCGAGGCTTCGCGCACGGACGACGCGTCGCGCTGCATGAGCTTCGCGCGAATGCCAGCTTCGGCCAGATACGCCTGAATCACTTCGGCGATCCGTGGGAACGGCGGCGACTGCGACGACCACAGCTCGAGGTCGATTCCGTTGGGGAAGCCCGCTTCCGCCAGCAGCTGCTTCGCGCGCGCGATGTCGCGCTTGTACGGCGCCCGCATCGTGTCAGCGCCCGGCAGCGTCGGCGGTATCACGCCCGCGGCGATGCGCCCGTGCCCGCTGACCATTCGCTCGAGGATGGACGGCACGTCCACGGCGAGATTCAGCGCCTGCCGCACACGCGCGTCGCGCAACGGTCCGCGGGTCGTGTTGATGCCCACGTACCAAAAGCGAAGCGCCGGCGCGGAGGAGAGCATGGCGCTCCTCTCGTCGGTCTCCTGCCAGTTGCGCGCTTCCTGCTCGGGCACTTGCAGCACGTCCACGTTACCCGTCTCGAACTCGGCGACCGCCGTGCTCGGCTCCGCGATGACGCGGGCCATCAGCGACTCGGCCTTGGCCGCGCCGCCCCAGTACGCGTCGTTCCTGGCGAACAGCAGATAATCGTCGTGCTTCCACTCGACGAACTTCCACGGCCCGGTGCCGATCGGCTGTTCACCGAAGTTCGCTGGCACCGAATCAGGGAGGATCGAAGTCACGGGCATCGCGAGCAGCTTCGGGAAGATCGCGAAGGGCTCGGTGAGAGTGATCACCACGGTTGAATCGTTCGGAGCGGCCAGCCCGGTGATCGTCCGGGCCTTGCCGTCCCCGTATTCCCGCGCCCCCTGGATCGGGTACAGCGGCCATCCCCGTCCCCCGGTCGTCGCCGGGTCGAGGACCCTCTGGAAGCTGCTCAAGACGTTGCGCGCCGTGAACGGGCGCCCGTCGTGGAACTTCACCCCGGTCCGGAGGTGGAAGGTGTACACCTTCCCGCCCTCCGAGACGTCCCAGGATTTGGCCAGGCCGGGTACTATCTGCGCGTCCGGTGTAAAACGTACGAGGCCGTCGAATACATAGGCGACTGCCCGGCCCGTAGGCACGTCCGTGGAGAGAGCGGGATCGAGCGAGCGCGGATCATACGTATCCCGCGAGTCGATCAGCGTTCGGCGCGTCGGCGAAGAATCACCACCGCGGCACGCCACTGTGGCGAGCAAAATGAGGAGTAGGTAGGCTCGGCGCATAGAGCTAAACTGTTGACTGGTGGTGAGATTCGCGTGAACTTAGTGAACCATTCCAAGAGCATAAATCGTGACCGCGGAATACAACTATCGCCGACAACTTGGTCTGGCCGAGCTGCTTCCCGCGATCGCGATCGGGTTGGGCGCCGGTCTCGCCGGCTTCTACCTCGCCAAGGTGATGGCCGAGAAGACGCCGCTCGTACCGCGTTCCAACGGGTCGAAAAGCATCGCACGTTCCGAGCCGCCGCAGCCACCTCGCGCAGCGATAAAGCCGGCAGCGCGTTGATGTGCCGCCGCCGCGTGCGGCTCGCCTGCCTCCTGACATCGCTTTTCGTCGCCACCGCCTCCACGGGGCGAGCGCAGACGGCCCCGTGCGAGCCGGGCGATCTCGAGGTCCGCTCGCTGCAGTTCTCCGGAAACGCGGCCTTCGCCGACGGGGAGCTGGCCCAGACGATCGCGACGACGCCGTCGGGCTGGACCCGGCGGGCGCTGCGGCTGCCGTTCGCGGCGCGGCGGTGCCTCGACCCGGTCGAGCTCGCCAACGACCGGATTCGCCTGATCGTTTTCTATCGTAACAGGGGCTACTCGCAGGCAACGGTAGACACTTCGACCACCCGGCTCGGATCCAGCGGGGTTGCGGTGCGATTTCTGATAGGTGAAGGGCCACCGACGAGGCTCCAGACTTTCGCCATCACCGGACTCGCGGACGTCCCCGACTCCGCGCGCATCGTGCGAAACCTTCCCATCCGCGCGGGCGACCCGTTCGACAGAGTGAGAATCGAAGCTGCCCGCGACACCATCGTGCGCAGGCTGCGCAACAGCGGCTACGCGGCCGCAGTCGTCACGAGCTCGTTCGCGGAGGATCGTGGCGCACTCGTCGCTTACGACACGCTGCATGTCGCGAGCGGGCCCTTTACGCGCATCGGCAGAGTGAGCGTAGTCGTCACGCCGCGCGTGGGCCGGTCGCAGCAGATCCCGGACAGGGTCGTGCGCCGGATCTCGGGCGTGGACAGCGGCGCGGTGTACCGCGAGCGCGATCTGCTCAACGCACAGCGCGCGCTGTACCAGACGGAGGCTTACCGGCAGGTGGCGATCAGCCTGGACACGGTGCCGGGCGATTCCGTGGCCGACATACGCATCGCGCTCGCGGAAGACGCGATGCGCGCGGCCCGCGTGGGACTGGGATACGGCACGCTCGACTGCATCCGCGCGACTGGCGAGCTCACCAACTACAATTTCCTGCGGGGCGCGCGCCGGCTCGAGCTGACCGCGAGGGTCTCGAAGATCGGCATCGGCGATCCGCTCGACGGCGCGCGCGACCTCTGCCCGCAGGCGAAGTCGGATCCGTACAGCAGCCGGCTGAACTACTACGTAGGCGCGACGCTGCGGCAGCCCTCGTTCTTTGGCTTGCGGACCGTACCCACGATCACCGTCTACAGTGGCAGGACGTCGGAGTACAAGGCGTACCTCCGCACGACGGCGATCGGTGGAATCGTCGGTCTCGACTGGCGGAGATTCCAGCGCACGCCCGTCAGCTTCGCATACCAGCTCGATTACGGCCGCACCGAGGCGCAGCCGGCGCTTTTCTGCGCGGTGTTCAACCGGTGCGATCTGGAGGACCGGGAGCGGCTGCAGCGGCAGCAGCCGCTCGGCATCGGGAGCGTGGTGGTGTCCCGGAATGCGGCGAACAGCGCGATCTATCCGACGAGCGGATACACCTGGCGTGCAGAGGCGCGGCACGCATCCCGCCTGACCTTCGCGGACAAGTCGCTTGGCTTCAACAAGCTGCTGGGTGATGCCGCCAGGTATTGGGGGCTCGGCGGACGGAACGTCCTGGCCGTCCGGCTGCGCGCGGGCGGTTTGCTCGGCCCGTCGCTCGGCGACTCCACGCGATTCGTCCCGCCGGAGGAGCGGCTGTTCGCGGGCGGTCCCACCACTGTGCGCGGGTTCCCGCAGAACGAGCTCGGATCCGCGATCTACATCGCGACGCAATTCGACACGCTCTATCCCGGAGTCACCGGGCGGAGCGACACTCTGTTCCGGGTCGCCGACGGCGAGCGAGGATTCCGGCGCGCGGTGCCGGTGGGCGGTAACTCGCTGCTCGTCGGCAACGTCGAGCTTCGCGTTCCATCGCCCGTCTTCTCGAACGTGATGCAGCTGACGCTGTTCACCGATGTGGGAGACGTCTGGAACCGCGGTACCGACGATGACGTGTTTCAGAATTTCCGGCTCAAGGCGACACCAGGAATTCAGATCGGGGCGCTATCGCCGGTTGGGCTGATACGGGTCGTGGTGGGCTTCAACCCGTACGATCGCCCTGCGGGGCCGCTGTACTACGAGGTGCCGAGCGCGCTAGGTGGCGCGCTGCCGTGCGTGAGCCCAACTAACGAGCTGCGCGTGCACGCCGTCGACGACGGGAATGGAGTCGTCCTGATGCAGGAAGAAGGACGCTGCCCCCGCAGCTTCGCGCCGGCGCGTGACGGGAGCTTCGCGAGCCGCCTTACCTTCAGCTTCGCCATCGGGCAGGCGTTTTAGCGATGTCGCGCAGGCGGAAGGTCGTGTTGTCGAGCGCCGTGATCCTGATCTCGCTCATGGTGGTGGTGATTCTGCTCGTCATCGGTGGAACGCGGACGCGGTTCGGGCAGGAGCGCGTGCGGTCGTTCGTGCAGTCGTGGCTTTCGGCCAAGGTGGCCGGCACGATGTACGTCGGCCGGATCAGCGGCGGGCTGCTCAGCGGCGTGGTCATCGACTCGATCGAGATCCGCGACGCGGACGACTCGCTCTTCCTCGCCACGGGCCGCGTTTTCGTGCGGTACGAGCTGCGCGATCTGCTCGACAAGCGCATCCTGGTGCGGCGCCTAGAGGTCGCGCACCCGAACGTGCACCTGCGGTACTACCCCGACGGAAAGTGGAACTTCGAGCGCATCTTCCCGCGCGGTCAGCCCGCCCCGCTCGGGCGTCGCCGCGGGTTCGGCGAGTTCGTGCAGCTGGATTCGGCGAAGGTCCGTGATGCCAGGTTCGCAGTGACGATTCCGTGGCGCGTGCTCGGCAATCCGCCGCCGCGCGTGCGCGACAGCATCGTGACCGCCGCGCTCACCGATCCGGCGCGCGAAGTTCGTCGAGGAGGCGACGGGTTCACGCGCACCTGGCGGTGGGAGCAGGGGAACATCGTGCTCGGGCCGTCGCGCCTCGCGGACCCCGACAGCGCGGCGCGCGTGTTCACGGTCCGCGACTTGTCGGTGAAGGGGTTGGACCCGCCGTTTCATTTCAGGAACGTGCGCGGCACCGTACGCCACTTGGCTGACTCCGTCTGGGGGGAGGCGCCGCACTTCGATCTTCCGGGTTCCACGGGCAGCGCGAAGGTGAAGGTCGTATGCTGCGGCGGGCTGCCGCTGCGCTATTTCGTGGACGTGATCGGCGACTCGGTGTCGATGACGGACGTGGCGTGGGTGTACCCGACGCTGCCGCGCACCGGCGGTGGGCGCATGAAGCTCGCGATCCGCAATTCGCCCGACGATCTCGACGTGCTCGACTTCCGCATCCACGACATGGACGTGCGCAGCACGAGGTCGCGGCTGCTCGGCACCATGACGTTCGGGATCGGGCGCCCGCTGCTGATCGTGAAGAACGTCCGACTTGAAGCCGCCCCGGTCGATTTCGACCTGTTGCGCACGCTCGCGGGCGGCCCGTTCACGTACGACTGGCAGGGCAGGATCACCGGCACCGTGGCGGCGTCCGGCGGGCCGCTCGACCGGTTCCGGGTCGAGCGTTCGGATCTGGTGTTCGCCGATGCGAACGTGCCGGGAGCGATCTCGCGGGGCAGCGGCCGCGGCGAGCTCGACATGCGACTGCCCGCGCTCGCGGTATTCCGCGGCTTCGACGTGAACGTCACCCGGTTCGATCTGCGAACCGCGCAGTTCCTCAATCGGGAGTTTCCGCAGCTCCGTGGGACCGTCTCCGGCACTGCCAGGCTCGACTCGATCTGGACCGACCTGAGATTCAGCAACGCGGACGTCCTGCATCACGACGGCCCGGGGCGGCCGTCGAGAGTCACGGGCGCGGGGCGGATCACGCTCGGCGACGAGTATGTCAACTATGACGTCGATCTACTCGGCGCTCCCGTTTCTCTGTCTACACTCGCGCGGTCGTATCCGGCGATACCGCTTCGTGGGGAGATGAGCGGTCCCATCCGCGTTCGCGGCACCGCCGCCGACATGACGGTCGCCGTGACGCTCGCCAGCGGTGACGGCTCGATCTCCTTCGAAGGAAAAGTGGATGCAGAAACGCCGGGCTATGCGGTGCAGGGCAGCGGCGTCGTGGCGGGTGCGAACGCCAGAGGACTGCTAGCCGCACTCGAGCTACCGCGGACTTCGCTCAACGCACGGTACGACGTCGACCTCGTGGGCACGGCCGCGGAAGATCTGCGAGGGTCGGTGCAGATAACAGCCTCGCGATCCACGCTCGACGAGGTAACGATCGAGAGCGCTATCGCCCGGGTAGCGATGTCGAACGGGATGGCCCGCATCGACACGCTGAGGATCGTGTCGCCCGCCGGGACCGCGTCGGCTACCGGTAGCGTCGCGCTCACTCCGGCGTCGGATGGAGCGATCGACTTCGTCCTAAGCGTCGATTCGCTCGGGGCGCTTCGACCGTATCTCGGGCAGACCTCGGCGTCGGGCGACGTGGTCGTGCGTGGAAAGGCGACGATGGAAGGCGAAGCGATCGCCGTCAAGGGATCCATCTCCGGCAACGACATTGCCGTCGGAGAGCGACGCGCCGGGCGCGTCGGCGGGACTTTCGACGTACGGCGCGAAAATGGGGTGACGGCAGGCTCCGCCGCGCTGCGGGGCGATACCGTGTCTTTCGGGCGGATCCGGCTCGCATCGGTGGAAGCCGCGACGGACCAGAGCGCCTCCGGGTGGGGAACCGCGTCGGCTACGTTGATCGCCAACAGCGGGGCAAGCACGCGGCTGGCCGCGCGCACCGAGCGGCGGGGTGATACGCTGCTCGTCGCGCTCGACAGTGCGTCGGTCGCGGCCGACAGCGCCCATTATTACCGGCTGACTTCGCCCGCGATGATCACGCTCGCGCGCGATCTCGTCGATGTGGACTCTCTGCGACTCGAGCTGCTCACGAGGGAAGGTACCGCGCCCGACCGCTCGGCCGGCACTCTCCTCGTGCAGGGGCTGCGGGTGGCGAATGACTCGGTGCGCGGGACAGTGTTGAGCTCGGGCGTCGACCTGTCCTTCGTGCAGAGCGTGCTCCCGGTCCGGAACGCGCGCGGCGCCCTCGACATCAACCTCAGCGCGGCGGGTCCTGTCTTTCAGCCCGTGCTGAACGGCACGCTGAAGGTGACCGATGGCCGCTTCGTCATCCCCGCAACGGGCGTGGCGTACGAAAATTTCGACGGCGACATCGAGCTGGTGCAGGACACGCTCTACATCCGCGGGTTGACGGTGCACACGCCGCGCGGTGGCGGGCGCATTGGAGACGCCGCGGTACTCGGCAACATCGACCTGAGCACGTACACGCGACCGAAGTTCGACGTCCGCGTGCGAGCGGATCATTTCCGGGCGCTGCAGCGGCCGGGCGTCGCGACGCTGGACGTTTCCACCGGTCCCGAGGTTCGGCTGCTCGGGGACTACGATGCCGCGGTGTTGCGCGGCCGGTTGGTCGTGAACGAGGGCACGGTGTTTCTGCCGGAACTCCTCGGCAAGGAAGTCATCGATCTCGACGACCCCGAGTTTTCCGGGCTGGTGGATTCCACGCTGCTGCAGGCGCGCCGCTTCCTGCCAAAAGTGCCGAGCGCCTTCGCCACGAACCTGACGTTGGACAACGTCTCGGTGACGGTGGGGGAGAACGTGTGGCTGCGCTCGTCCGAGGCGAACATCAAGCTCGGCGGTGAGCTCGGCCTCGTGCGCGGACGCACCGAGGCGGCGGTTACGGGAGCATCGGTTGCGACGCCACAGCTCGCGCTCGCCGGAACGTTGAACGCCGAGCGGGGCACGTACGTGCTGAACCTCGGCGTCGTGCAGCCGACGTTCGGAGTCGAACGCGGGACGCTCCGCTTTTTCGGCGAGCCGGAAGTAAATCCGTCGCTCGACATCCGCGCGATTCACACGGTTCGCCGCCCGCGGCAGAGCTTCAACCGCGAAGACGTCCGCGTGCTCGTGGCCATTACCGGAACGCTCGGCGCGCCGGTGCTGTCGCTCGCGAGCGCGGACAGCTTACCGCTCTCGCAGTCCGACTTGTTGAGCTATCTGGTCACGGGCGAGCCGGCGTTCGCGCTGAGCAACAGCTCGTCGCAGTACACGGAGCAACTGCTCACGATCGGAGGGCGGCTGGCGGGCACGTTCATCAGCAGCAGAATTCCGCGCAGCGTATTCGACATCGTGGAAGTGCAGACGGGCACGATCGGCGGAGAAGGGAGCGCGGGAGGATCCACCAGCTCGTATCTCAGCAGTCTCTTCACAACGCGCGTGATCCTCGGCAAGCAGTTGAGCGAGCGGTGGTTCCTGGGGCTGAGCACGGGTCTTTGCCGGGCGAATTTCGCGGAGAACCTCGGACTCAGGCTGGAGTACAGGATCAGCAGCACTTTCACGGCGGAGGGCGGTATCGAGCCAGGGTCGGGCGAGCTGGCGTGCGCGGGCACGACCGCTGCGAGAGGATTTCAGCAGACACCGCCGCAGCTGGGCGTCGATATTTTTCGCAGCTGGCGCTTTTGATCCACACGCGACCCAATGGGATTCCGAGATGGGATCCTAGCTGTGGGCAGTGAGTGGATAATTAGTCATAAGCAGGAAGTACCAGCGGGACTTGCTTCGCGCCAAGCTGCGGCATCGCTCCCGGCGAACGCCCCGGATGCGGGCTTGCCTGTCGCAGTTGCGAGTAAAGTTTACCGTCGCTCAAATGTCGAAACGCGTTTCACTTTACTCAGTACTTGGCAGTCCGCAGGTATCACTTCCGAGCTCATCACTGATTGGTCCACTCACAGCTTACAGCCAGGATCCCCTTTCCGAATCCCTGTAGGCTGCCTCTGACCGATGCGATGCCAGCCCGCAACCAGTAACTTTTGACTCATGGCCAAGCAGCTGACCGAACGCGACACGATGATCTGCCGCTCCTGCGAGCGGGAGGAGCGCGCGTCCGAGGGCTATCCGTGCGCCGTGTGCAGCACGTTCATCTGCCTGATGTGCACGTTTCGGGGCGTGGTACGCTGCAAGAGCTGCGAGGCAAAGGCTCTCTCCCCCGTCGTGGCGCGCACCCCTCTCAAGATCGACTGGCCGGAGCACTGAGACACATCCGGGCGCTGGTCAGGACCGCGGTCGCTCCGCTCCTGGCGGAGCCCACGGTCGCGGCGACACAGCTCAGTCAGGCGCTCCGCGGCCATGAGCTGGAGCTGATCGAGGAACGCGGAACGTGGTGGCTCGCCCGCGGCGCCGACGACTACGAAGGGTGGATTCATTGCGGGTACCTCACGCTCACCGGGCCCGCTCGCAACGGCGCGGCGCCGGCCCACGCGTGGGACTCCGACGCGCCGCTCTCGCTGGGCTGCGTAGTGCGGGGCTTCGCCGGTGGGATTCACGCGTTGCCGTTGGGCGCTCTCGTTCCCGGGGAGGTCCAGATCGTGGCGGGAGAAGTGCTCACGCTGGAGGAGCGACGGAGGGAGTTCATTCCGCGCGGCGAAACGATCGTGGCATCGGCGCGCCGGCTTTTCTCGGGCACGCCCTACATGTGGGGCGGGGTCACGCCGTGGGGCGCGGATTGCTCCGGGCTGGTGCAATCGATCTTCGCGCTGCACGGTATCCCTCTCCCACGCGACGCGTGGCAACAGGGCGGCGCCGGCACCGAGCTCGAGGAAGGACACGACACGCTCCAGCCGGGCGATCTACTCTTCTTTTCGGAGCGTGATGACCGCAGGATGACGCACGTCGCGATCTCCGCCGGGGGACCGGACATCGTGCATCTGGCGGTGGCTCGAGGAGGGTACGCAGTCGAGTCGCTGGATTCTGGCGATCCTGTTTCCGCCGCTTTGAAAAACAGGTTTCTGTTCGGGAGGAGAGTGTTGCCTGAAGAGTAGGCCCGAGACGTTGGCTGGCGGGATGCAGGTTTTGAAGTTGGGGTCGGTGAGTGGGGGTAATGAAACGAAGACTCGTGCGCTGCCCTCTTCTCGAAACTCACACTCACCAACTCCTACTCACAGCCTGCATCCCGGTTGGAATATTCCAGGAGCCAGTCTACTTCAGCTGTATAACGCTCCAGCCTGGTGCACGACCGGCACTCCGGCGGTGACGAGCAACGGCAGCTCGCCCTCGAACTCTCCATCCACTTCGAGCTGCATCACGTATCGACCGGGCTCGGACAGCGGGAGATCGATCAGCGCGATCACCGGCAGGTCCATCTCGAAGCTCGGGTCCGCCGGCGCGCCGACGTTGAGCTCTCCGCCCGAAACCCACAGCTCGTCGCCCGAGGGGTTGAGCCAGCGCAATGTCATCGAGTGCTTCCCGACGTCGTCCACGTCGCCCTTGAGCCGCACTACCAGGTGAGTTCGCGGGTGGACCGAGGGGAACGCCGACACCTGCACGGCGTCGAAGACGCCGAGGATGTTGAGCTTGCCTTCCTGCGAGAGGTTGGCCGCGTCGGCGAAAACGGCGAAGGAGATGTGCATCATCGCAAAGTAGCTGTGCCTCCACTCGCCCGGCTAGCTTTCGCGCCATGACCACGCCACAGCGGCGCTTCACGGCGACCGACTTCATGCTGTTCATGATGGCCACCATCTGGGCCGTGAACTTCAGCGTCGTGAAGTTCGCCACGGGAATTTTCACGCCCCTGGCCTTCACCGGCCTGCGCGTCGCAATGGCCGCGGTGGTGTTGCTCGTCATCGCTGTCGCGTCGAAGAGTCCGTGGCCGGGGAAGCGGGATTTCTTGATTTTGCTGGCGATCGGCGTTCTGGGACACGGCCTGTATCAGTATCTCTTCGTCGAGGGACTGTCACGCACGCGCGCCGGACATGCCGCCCTGATCGTCGCCGCGGCGCCGGCATTCATCATGGTCGCGAGCCGTATCCGCGGCATCGAGCCTATCCGGCGGAAGATGCTGGTCGGCATCGCGCTCTCCGTCGTCGGAGTGGGTATCATCATCTCCGACAGCGCGCAGTCCCCCGCGGGTAAGGCGACTCTGGCGGGCTCGCTGCTGATGGTAGCCGCGGTCATGACGTGGACCACCTTCACGGTGCTGCTGCAACCGTACACGCTGGTGTTCAGCCCGCTGAAGCTGTCGGCCATAACAATAATGGGCGGGCTGCTGCCGCTGCTCGTGGTCAGCGGCCCCGCGCTCATGGCCACCGACTGGCTCGCCATTCCCCTTTCGGCATGGGTCGCGGTGTTCTACGCGAGCATCGTGTCCATGGTGATCGCGTACCTGTTCTGGTATCGGGGCATCAAGCTGCTCGGCCCGACGCGGACCTCCGTGTACTCCAACATTCAGCCCGTCATCGCGCTGGCGATCGCGTGGATATTCCTCAGGGAAGTTCCAACTCTCTGGCAGACGATCGGCGCGGCCACGATCATCTCCGGCGTTCTCTTCACGCGCGCATGAAGCTCGTCCTGTTCGATATCGACGGCACGCTGCTCTCGAGCGAAGGCGCCGGGATGCGAGCCATGCGGGCGGCACTCACCGAGCTGTTCGGGACGATGGGTGATCCTGCCTACAGGTACGACGGAAAGACCGACAAGCAGATCGTGCGCGACCTCATGCGCAGGCACGGCCACGACGACGAGTACATCGACGACAGGATGGACGCGCTGCTCGAGCTGTACCTCGAGGGACTCACGCGCGAGGTGAAAGCGGGTGAGCGGATTCCGCGGACCCTTCCGGGGATTCCCGAGCTGCTCGACGAGCTCGAGGGCACAGAGCACGTCACGCTCGGTCTGTTGACGGGAAACATCGAGGCCGGAGCGAGGGTGAAGCTCGCCGCGGCCGGAGTCGACTTCTCGCGCTTCCGCGTGAACGCATTCGGCTCGGACCACGAGCATCGTCCCGAGCTCCCCGGCGTGGCACAGCGCCGTGCGGCAGGATTCCTCGGGCGGGAGCTCGAGGGCGACGCGATCTATGTAATCGGGGATACGCCCGCCGACATCAGGTGCGGCGAAGCGATTGGCGCCCGCGCAATCGGAGTGGCTACCGGTCACTATTCCCTCGAAGAGCTGAGACTACACGAGCCGTTCGCCGCATTTGAGAACCTCGCCGAGACGAGCGCGGTGGTGCGCGTGATCACAGATGCTTGAGGTAGAGGTAAAGGCTGTCGTCGACGACATGCCCGTGCGGAAGCAGAGACTCGTCTCGGCGGGCGCGACAGAAATATTCTCGGGACGGATGCGCGACCTCCGGTACGACACACCGCAACGCTCACTGGCCGCGGTCGACCAGGTGCTCCGGGTCCGTGTGTATGTGAGCGCCGATGGCGAGACCGCGCATCTAGATTGGAAAGGCGCAACGCGGATAGAGTCAGGACTCAAGGTGCGGGAGGAGCACACCACCGCCGTCTCGGATCTCGCCGGCCTCACGGCGATACTGGAAGCCCTCGGCTACGTGGTGACGCGCGAGATCGAGCGGGAAGCGCAGACGTACCGCGTCGGAGGCGCGACCGTGCGGTTCGAGCGCTATCCGCGAATGGACGATCTTGTGGAGGTCGAGGGAGACGCGGACGCGATCGAGAGCGCGATCGGGAAGTTGGGGATGGACAGGGGAGCGTTTACGGCGGAGCGACTGCCGGATTTTGCGCGCCGGTTCGAGGCGCGTACGGGCGAACGAACAGCGCTGTGCGCCAGCGAGCTGCGGGGCGAATACCGCTACGATCTCGAGCAAGCTTGACGGTTGACGGGTCGGGGTAAGCCGATACATTCACTCGGCATACTCTTTGAGAACCATTCTCAACTGTCCGCCATGACTCCCGCACTGCAATCGTTCCTCGTAATCGTCCGCGAAGGCTTCGAAGCCATCCTCATAGTGGGCGCGGTTGTAACTCTTCTCATCAAGACAGGCAACCGCGACCGTCTGCGGCCGATCTGGCTAGGCGTCGGCCTGGCGTTGGCAGCGAGTCTCGTTCTCGGGCTCGCGTTCAGCGCGACGCTCGCAGCGTCACCCGCTGCGGCCGAGATCACCGACGGGGTCACGATGCTACTCGCCGCGGTGGTGTTGTTCTTCGTGAGCTACTGGCTCATCTCGAAGATCGAGTCCGCGAGATGGCAGCAGTTCATTCACTCGCAGGTCTCCCGGGCGATGCAGCAGGGCGGCGGCAGAGCGCTCGCTCTCGTCGCGTTCCTGGCGGTATTCCGCGAAGGCGCCGAGGCGGTGTTGTTCTACCAGGCGATGTACCTGAACGCGCCCGACGCGGGGGGGCAGCTGCTGGCCGGTTTCGTCGCCGGCGTCGTCGTGCTGGCGATAATCTTCGCGCTTTTCTACAGGTTCGGCGTCAGGATTCCGCTGCGTCCGTTTTTCGCGGTGACGAGCATCCTGCTGTATTACATGGCGTTCGTGTTCACGGGCAAGGGAATTCATGAGCTGCAGGAAGGACACGTGATTCCGGAGACGGCGCTCTCGATTCCGAAGATCGGGTTCCTCGGAGTCTACCCGACCGTCGAGACTACCGTCGCCCAGGTTGTTCTGCTGGCGCTGTTCGCTCTTGCGATCGTGAAAACGTACGTGTTCGAGAGGACAGTTTCGGCGCCGACAGCGACCTGAGTTCCGCGGGTCGGCTCCTGGTGAGAGACTGGCGGGATCCTAGCTGTCGGCGGTGAGTGGACTAGTTGTAAGCAGGAAGTGCGTGCGGAGATACACTGACAGTTGTGAATAAAGCGGCGACTCACCGCTAACAGCTAGGATCCCCTCTGCTCTACCGAGGAGGTTGGGCAAGAGCGGAGAGTAGCTTCTCGTGCAGTCCCCCGAATCCGCCGTTCGACATGATCAGCACCACATCTCCCGGGCGCAGCGATCCCTCCAACACCCGGACGATGTCGGGAACGGCGGGGATGTAAGCGGCGGCTTTCCCCGCATTCTGCCATCGCTCCACGAGCCCCTTCGGGTCGAGGGCGTTGCCGATGTAGCGCTCCGGATGGAACAGCCCCGCGAGCACGATCTCGTTAGCTTCGGCGAACGCGGCCTCGTAGGCTCCCTCGAACTCGCGCAGCTGGGCCGTATAGCTGCGCGGCTCGTACACGGCGACCAGCCGGCGGCCGGCGTACTTCTGCCGCGCCGCGGCGATCGTCTCGCGGATTGCGGTGGGATGATGCGCGAAGTCGTCGATCACCGTCACGCCGCGCGCTTCGCCCCGCACCTCCATGCGCCGCTTGACGCTCTTGTACGTGCGCAGCCCTTCACGCACGCGCTCGCGGTCGGCACCCACCGTTTCAGCGGCTGCGATGACGGCGAGAATGTTGCGCACGCTGAACGCGCCGGCGAGCGGGGATTCCACCGCGCCCCATCCGGCGCGGTCGCGCAGAACGTCGAACGTCGTTCCCGCCGGACCGAAGCGCACGTTCTCCGCGCGCCATCGCGGGTGCGCGCCGTCCCCTGCCGCGGGCTGATCCGCCGAATAAGCAAACGACTCGACCGGCGCGAACGAGCTGCCAGAAAGCTCGCGGACGATGGGTGAATCCCAGCCGGCCACCA
The DNA here is from genome assembly GCA_050998915.1 of Gemmatimonadaceae bacterium. Taxonomy (GTDB): domain Bacteria; phylum Gemmatimonadota; class Gemmatimonadetes; order Gemmatimonadales; family Gemmatimonadaceae; genus JACDCY01. The sequence goes on along the minus strand of JBPCPS010000141.1, from coordinate 61,536 downwards.
GCGTGCCATTGCCGGGGATCAGGTTGATGAACCGCGCGAACGCGAAGTTGTAGGCGATGGCGTCGCGATAGATGTCGGCGTGATCGAACTCGATGTTGGCCACGATCGCCGTATCGGGCAGGTAGTGCCACATCTTGGGGCCCTTGTCGAAGTACGCCGTGTCGTATTCGTCCGCTTCGATCACGAAGTACTTCGAGTCAGTGAGCCGGAACGACCGGCCGAAGTTCTCGGCGACTCCTCCGATCAGAAAGGCGGGATTCAGGCCGGCGACTTCCAGCACCCACGCCAGCAGCGAGCTCGTGCTCGTCTTGCCGTGCGTGCCCGCGACCGCCAGCGAATGCCGCCCGCGGATGAACTCTTCCTTGATGACCGCGGCGGCCGACGTGTATCGGAGCTTGCGGTCGAGGACGGCTTCGAGCTCGACATTCCCCCGGGAGATCGCGTTGCCCACGACCACGATGTCGGGCCGCGGCTCGAGATTCGCAGGAGCGAAGCCCGATCGGTACGAAATCCCGAGGGCCTCGAGCTCGTGCGACATGGGCGGGTAGACGTTCTCGTCGGAGCCCGTGACCGTGTGGCCGGCCGCCTTCAGCAGTCCAGCGAGTGAGGCCATCGCCGTCCCGGCGATTCCGATCAGGTGGTAGTGCAGTTGGCGGACTCCACGGCTTGGTTGGGGGGCTGCACGTCGGTCGTTAAGTATATCCTACCGTTTCAGCGCAACCGCATGGGCAACGACTCGAAAAAAAGGCAGGCACACGACTCGGCGAAGCTCCGGGACCGCATCGGCGAAATCAAGCGCGATTCGGGCGCGGAAGCGCTGGCTGTAGCGGTTCGCGACATCGAGACGTCGATCGACTTCGATCACGAATCGGACCGGTGGTTCCATGCCGCGAGCACGATCAAGATCCCGATTCTCGTGGGCGTCTTCGGCGCGGTGCACGGCGGCGAGCTCCTCCCGCAGTCGCGTCTGCACGTGCGAAACCGCTTCCAGAGTGCGGACGACGGCTCGATCTTTCGCGTCGATCCGGAGCGGGATGCCAACGCCGTGGTGCACGCGGCGATCGGAAAGACGATGCAGGTTCGCGAGCTCGCGTTCCACATGATCGCGACCAGCAGCAACCTCGCTACCAACCTGTTGCTGGATTACGTGGGCCTCCCGAGCATGCAGCGGACGTTCGCCGAGCTGGGCGTCGAGGAGGGGATCGAGCTGCAGCGCGGGGTGGAAGACAACCGCGCGTTCGACGCGGGCGTCTCCAACCGCGTCACTGCTGCCGGCCTCGCGCGGCTGCTCAAGGTGATCGCCGAGGAGCGGTCGTTTTCCCGCACGTTGTCCAGGGAGATGCTGGACATTCTGCACGCGCAGGAATTCAACAGCGGTATTCCCGCGCCGCTCCCCAAGCGAACGCGCGTCGCGCACAAGACGGGGGAGATCTCGACCATCGCGCACGACGCCGGGATCGTTTATCTGCCCGGGCGGAATCCGTACGTCCTCGTGGCCCTTACGGAATGGGATACCGGCACTTCCGGCCGGCAGCAGGCCATCGCCAAGGTGTCCGAAGCGGTACACGAATTTTTGACCGACGGGGGCCCAAAAAAGGATGGCTGACGATCGCTCTTTTCCGCTCCAGATCGTGGACGGCCTGGCATTGGACCGGAAATTCCGGGACGCGCTGCGGCCTGGCGAGGCGATGCGTGATCCGGCCGGCCGCGAACGGGAGCTGCCCCGTTATTTTTATGAGATTCCCTCCTGGGACGTCGCGCGGAAGCTGGAGCTGTCTCCCCACTTCTACCTCTGGGAATTCATCCAGACCGACGTAAGGGAAGTCGATGTGTTCAGGCGATTTCCGCGGTACGTCCCCTGCGCGATAACTCTGCTCGCCCTGTGCCTGGAGAGGTTCCGTGAGGCGGTTGGTACGTTCGTGCACATTGCCGCGAACGGCGGGTACCGGTCTCCGGTACACCGTTTGAGTAGAGATGCTTCGCCGCACTGCTGGGGGACGGCCGCGAACATCTATCGGATCGGGTCCACCCGGCTGGACGACGAGAAATCGATAGAGCGGTACAGCATGGTCGCACGGGAGACGCTTCCGGCGGTCTGGACGCGCCCGACGGGGGAGGCCGCCGGATTCGCGGACGATCATTTGCATCTGGACTTCGGGTACGTGGTTTCGATACCGCGCGACGCGCCCGACGGGATGGACAAGGCGCGGCGATAGCGTCGCTCACCCCGGGGCGGACGCGGTCGAATCCGTTCGGGGGAAAGGAACCAGAGGTCGCAGTAGATGGCGCAGAGCACACGGAATCGGAAGAAGTCGGACGGCGGCGACAAGCGCGCGGGATCGGACCGGATCGCGCTCGCGGCGATCGGACTCGAAGCCGAATTCGCGGTGATCGTGGACGGCGAGCAGGTGCGGCCCGAGGACGTGTTCGGGAGCCCGCGCAACATCATCCGCGGCCCCTTGATGCATCGCGTCGGTCGCTCGTATCACCTCCCCACGGGCGGTGCGGTCTACTTCGACACGGGCGTCATCGAAGTCGCGACGCCGGTCATCGAGATCGCGAAGGGGTGCGGTGCGCGGGCTGGCCGCTCGCTCTGGGAAAGCATCCTTTTTCTGCGCGACGAGCTGGATGCCTGGGAGAAATCCAACGGGAGCAAGGTTCAGCTCACCGGCTTCAGCGCGCACTACAACATCTCGTTCGACCTGCCGCCACACGAGCGGGGCAACGGCAAGAGCGTGGAGAAGCTGGCGCTGCTGCTGTCATACATCCTGCCGATGCCGGTGATGCTGCTGGCGGCCAACCGGGAGTCCACCGGGATCGGGGTGCGTCCGCGCGGCAATCGAATCGAAGTGACTGCCGACTTCACGCCGAGCGCTTCGCTGATGATCGCCACGGCTACGCTGATCGTGGGGATCGTGCGCTCCGTCATGCGGTGGGAGAGCTTCGAGCTCGAGATGCTAGAGAAGAAGCGGCTGCCCGTGCTGGCGAGCTTCCGGCCGATGCGGCACACGTCGCGCAAGGGCTGGCTCGCCCGATTCACGTGCTTCAGCGAGAATCCGTTTCAGTGCGACGTGGATGCCGCGATGTGGCCGACGCGCGACGGGCGCACGCTCGCGCTGCGGGAGATCGCGGGGCTGACCGCGCGTCACTTCTGGCCGTCGATCCGGCGCGTATCGGATCCGTTCACTTTGCGTTTGATCGGCTCGGTTCTGCGGGGGCGCGTGCCGTCTCTGCTCGACCTCGACGAGCGGCCGGACGGGTACCAGGACATCGGCCGGCTATGCCGGTGGGACAATCTCTTTTCCGAGCGGGTATTGCCGCGCTCGCGGTACGAGCGGGTGCTGATCCGGGCCATCAGGGGGGAAGAGCTGCACATGAACGGCATGTGGTACAAGCCGACGGGAATGAAGGGCTGGTCGAGAGTGGTTTTCAGGCGGCGCGAGGACGGGACACGGCACGTATTCTCACTCGACTACTTGCTTGATCACTTGGCGGAGTGGGAGAAGCTCAACCCTATCGGCCGGCCGCGTCGCTCGAGGAGAGTTCGAGCTACGGCTTCGGCGGGATCCAAGTAGGGAGTGTGGCAGGCTGGAGGTTGCAGTCTGGAAGGGAACCCGTACTCCTCACTCCAAACTGCCACACTCCGAACTTGGATTCCCCTTCAGAATCCCGGTAGCCGTACTTAAGAAGCGTAGATCCCCTGTCTCCCCGGTCCGATTTCCCGGCGAGCGTACATCCACGCCACGCCGGCGGCCACAAAGCCAATCGCGATCACCTGGGCCAGCGTAAGCCCGCCGAAGAACCGATCGTCCTTCGCCCGGACGAACTCGATGATGAATCGCTCGAGCCCGGCGAGCACGGCGTACATCCCAAACAACCAGCCCGCCGCGTGCTTGTGATCGCGGAAGTGCCAGATGATCAGAAACATCACGAAGCCGAGGACGACCTCATAGATCTGCGTCGGGTGCACCGCAATCACGGCCGACGGATCCGTTCCCGCTGGAAAGCTGACTCCGAACATCTGCGACATGTTCGCCGCCGTCGATGGCGGCGCGCCCTCGGGGAACTGCACCGCGAATGGTGAGTCCCACGGCCGGCCGTAGTCGTCGCCCACCGCCCAGCATCCGGTGCGTCCCACGGCGTACGCCGCGGCGAGGCTCATCGCGCTCGCGTCGCTGATCGTGCTCCAGCGGAGCTTCTTGAAGCGCACCACGAGGCTCGTTGCGATGATCCCGCCGATCAGCCCGCCCCAGAACACGAAGCCCGCGCGGCTGAACAGCGCGCCCATGTCCTGCGTGAGAATCGCGTAGTAGATCTTCGCGCCCAGCAGTCCGCCGATGGCGGCCGCGAACACCAGGTCGCCCACCGGCGCCGGGTCGTGCCCGCGTCTCATGAGCTCGCGCGTGAGCAGGATCTGCCCGGTGACGAAGCACATCAGCATCGCTAGGCCGAAACCCCCGATGCCTTTGAACGGTCCGAGGTCGTAGAGGAACGGCTGGTGGACGATGTAGGGAGACATGAGGGTGAGCTATTGGCTGTTGGCTATTGGCTGTTGGCCTGGGGCAATGATATGTCAGCTAGCAGCTAGCAGCTAGCAGCGTACCACGAACTGGAGATCGCTAAAAACCAGCCAATAGCCAAGAGCTAAGAGCCAACAGCGGTTTTCAGTCCTGGAATTGGCAGTGTGGCGTAGGCGTTCAGCGCCAGATCTGCGCGCTCGCCCCGCTCGAAGTGAAACAGCCCGGCGCGTGCGATCATCGCGGCGTTGTCCGTGGAGAGCCGCGGCGAGGCGCTGTGGACGGTCGCGCCGATCCTTTCCGCGCGCTTGCGTGCCGCCGCCACGAGGGTGCGATTGCAGGCGACGCCTCCACCCAGGACGATGCGCGAGCGGCCGCGCTCGTCGGCGGCGCGCACTGTCTTCTCGACCAGCGTCTCGATGAGCGCATCCTGGAAGCCGCGTGCGATGTCGGCGCGATCACCCTCGATGTCCTTCGAGCCGCGAACGGCGTTCAATACGGCCGTCTTGAGTCCGCTGAAAGAGACGTCGTGGTATCCCGGCTGATTTTCCTTCCAGCTCCCGTCGAGCATCGGCGGCTTGAACTTGAAACGGCCGGGCGTCCCGCTCATAGCGAGCTCCTCGACGTAGCGGCCGCCCGGGTAGGGGAGTCCGAGGAGTTTGGCGACCTTGTCGAACGCCTCCCCCGCGGCGTCGTCGCGAGTCGCACCGAGCAGTTCGTAGCTGCCCCAGCCAGGACAGTCGATCAGCATGGTGTGCCCGCCGGATACGAGCAGCGCCATGAACGGCGGCTCTGCCTCGGAATCCTCGATCGACGCCGCGAAGAGATGGCCCTCCATGTGATGCACGGCGACGACCGGTATTCCGAGCGACCATGCGAGCGCCTTGCCGTATGACACACCGGCTAAAAGCGCGCCGATCAGGCCGGGGGCGTGGGTGACCGCGACCGCATCCAGGTCGCCGAAGGCGACGTTCGCGTCAGCGAGCGCCTTGTTGACCACGGGAACGATGCTGGTCAGGTGCGCGCGGGCGGCGATTTCCGGTACCACGCCGCCGAACACGGCGTGCACGTCCTGCGACAGGATCACCAGCGAACACAGATCGGGTCGCTGCTCCGGGCGCTTCTGCTCGATGACCGCCGCCGACGTCTCGTCGCACGACGTCTCGACTCCGAGGATCCGCGTCATCAGCTCGCCGGTTTCGCCAGCAGCTGCTCCACCAGCGCGCGGTTGGCCGGCGAATCCCAGTGCACTGCTCCGCGGACGCGTTTCCGGATCACCCCATCACGGCCGATGACTACCGTCTCCGGCACCCCGGTCGTGCGATACGCGCGCTGAATGGCTCCTGCTGAATCATGCAGGATCTCGAACGTGAGGCCGAGCGAGTCGGTGAAGCTCCGGATTTGCTCCTCGGCGCCGCCCGCGTCCACGCTCACGGCCACGACCCTGAGACCGCGTGACGCGTACGCATCGTGGAGATTCTGAATGCTCGGCATCTCGACGCGGCAGGGCCCGCACCATGTAGCCCAGAGGTTGAGCAGCACGACTTGACCCTCATAGTCGCCGAGTGTTTTCGTGCCGGGAACGGAATCCAGCGTCGTCGCGGTGAAGTTGGGCGCTTGCGATCCCACGCCGACCGTCACCAGATCCTGCCGCAGGGCGCGGACTCCAAAAACGCCTCCGACTCCAATCACCACCAGAGCGAGCACGAACCGCACGCGCTTCGTCGTCATGTCAGGCGGTTTCGCTGCACAACTTCCGCAACACCGCGATCTCGGCTCGCGGATCCTCTGCGCCAAAGATCGCGTTTCCGGCGACGAAAGTGTCAGCGCCCGCGCGCCAAACGTCACGAATCGTGTCGCGCCCGATGCCGCCGTCCACTTCCAGGTCCGCGGCGCTGCGGGCCGCGTTCAACATCTCTCTCGCTCGGGCAATCTTTCCGAGTGAAGAGGGGATGAAGCTCTGCGCGGAGAATCCCGGATTGACCGACATGATCAGCAGCAGGTCGAGGTCGGCGATCACATCGTTGAGAGCTTCAACCGGAGTCGCCGGATTCACCACCGCCCCCGCGCGGCACCCCAGCTCCTTGATCCGCATGAGCTGCCGGTGCAGGTGCGGCGACGTCTCGACGTGGATCGTCATGGTCGTCGCGCCCGCCTTCGCGAAGCTGTCGAAATACTTCTCCGGCTCGAGCACCATGAGATGCACGTCGAGCGGCCGATCGGTGAGCTTGCGCACCGTGTCGATGACTTTCGCGCCGAAAGTCAGATTGGGCACGAAGTGCCCGTCCATCACGTCGATGTGAATCCAGTCGGCACCGCCGGCCTCGCACATCGCGATCTCATCCGCGAGCCGTGCGAAGTCGGCGCTTAGTATCGACGGCGCGATTCGAACCGTCATCGTCGAATCAGCGGGGATCGGGTGTGGGCGGAACGGTCAGCGGACTGACTGGCGGGAAGCGAGATACGGTCACGTTGATCCGCCCGCCCGCGGAGACCGCCTGGCCGGCCGGCGGAGACTGCGAGAGGATGGTGTTTTCCGGTTGGAACGAGCTGGTGTCCCGGCCGACCGCGCCGATACGAAGCCCGATCTGCTCCACCATCGATCGTGCGTCAGGTAGCGTCCTGCCCAAGAGATCCGGCGCCAGCACGATCGCCGGACCGTCGCTCACCACGATGTTCACCGCCGCGGGCAGCTGCAGCACCTCGCCAGACGGCGGGGTGCTGGCGATGATCGAGCCGCGTGGCTGATCGCTGGCTTCGCGTCGTACCGTTCCCAGCTCGAAGCCTGCGTTCGCGATGGACACACGCGCCTGTTGCTCGCCCAAGCCGGTCAGCTGCGGCACCGGCGCGCTGCGTTGTCCGGCGCTCACCGCGAGCCGGACGTCTATCCCCCGTTTCTGGCTGCTCTCCGCCGGCGGGTCCTGCTGCAGTACGGCGCCTTCCGGGGCGCGCGGGTGAAAGCGCGACTCGCCTTGCACGGCCTGAAAGCCTGCCTTCTCGATCCGCTGCGCGGCATCGGCATACATCAGCCCGACCACGTTCGGCACGTCCGCGTCGTCGGGGATCACCTCCGCGGGGAACGCGAACAGGAAGATCACGAGGTACGCGAGCAAAAAACCGCCCGCGGCGGTCATGAGGTACGGGAATGCGCTGCGCGGCGCAGCGCGCAACTTCACCTGGCGACCCTTCTGAGCCGTGCCGCGAATGCGCCGTCGGTGCCATGTCGCTGCGGGAGCACGCGTAGACAGCCTGCGTCCAGGACCGCGGCGGGGATCTCGCCCGGGGTCGGGGGCTCGAGCACGAAGTCCGGGTGCTCCTTCAGAAATGTCGCGACCTGCTCCTCGTTTTCCTCTGGCTCCAGCGAGCACGTGCTGTAGATGAGCAATCCACCGGGCTTGACCACGCGAGCCGCGCCGCGGCAGATCGCGCGCTGCAGGTTGGTCATCACCGCGAGATCCGACGGCCGAAGCCGCCAGCGTGCGTCCGGATGGCGGCGGAACGTGCCGGTACCCGTGCACGGGACGTCGATCAATACGACGTCGACCGGCCGAACCGCGGGATGCCGCGCGTCACCGACGAACGCCAGCACGTCGCGAGCGTCGAGCCGCTTCACGTTGGCGATCACCCGCTGCAGCCGGCTCTGCGAGCGGTCGCTCGCCACCACCGCTCCGGCGACGCGCGTCATCTCCAGCGATTTCCCGCCCGGCGCCGCGCACAGATCCGCGACGATGACGCCCGGCGATATTGCCGCATACCGCGATACCAGGGTCGACGCGGGATCCTGGATGAAGAAAAGGCCCTGCTTGTACGCGCCGAGCTCCGTCAGCGCGGCCGCGCCCTGCAGCTCGATGCTGTCGCTCACGAGCGGCGCGTCGCCGACTCGGACGCCGGCCGCCTCGAGCGTCGCCTCGAGCTGCTCGCGCACGATTCCGTAGGGACGGGCGATCAACGGCGGCTCGGTGTTGTTCGCCTCCAACAGCTTGACCGTCTCGCTCCGGCCGAACCGGTCCAGCCAGCGTGCCAGGATCCAACGGGGATGCGAGTACTCGAGCGCGAGCTGGTCCACTTCGTCGCCGTCGACCCGGACGGCAAGATCCTCCCGCTCGCGGTCGACGCGGCGAAGCACGGCGTTCGCAAGCTTGCTCGCGCCGATCCCGTGCCTGCGCTTGGCGAGCTCAACGGTCTGTGCGATGGCCGCGTACGCGGGAACGCTGCCCATGTACAGCAGCTGGTCCACGCCGAGCCGGAGTAGATCGATCAGGTCGGGATCCAATCGCGCGAGACCGCCGCGAACGCGCGCCGAAAGAATTGCGTCGAGCCGCGCGCGGCGCCGGAGCATCCCGTACACCAGCTCCTGCATCCAGCGGCGGTCGCGCGAGTCGAGCGGCGTCGCGCGCCGCTCGAACGACGAATCCAGCATCTCGCCGTTGCGGAGGTCGGCGCACACGTCGGCGGCGAGGACGCGCGCTTCCGTCACCCCGCCCTGGACCGCGAGCTGAATGCCGCCGCGCGACTGCATCAGTCGAGCATCCCCTCGAGCGGAGAAGACGGCATCGCCGTCTCTCGCTTCGGCATCCGGCCCGCGAGAAACGACGCGCGTCCGGCCTCGACGGCGAGCTTCATTGCGTGCGCCATGCGCACGGGATCCGAAGCCGCGGCGATCCCGGTGTTCATGAGAATTCCGTCCACACCCTGTTCCATCGCCGCGCACGCGTCGGTCGCGCACCCGACTCCGGCGTCGACGATCACCGGCACCGATAACCGGCGCTTGATCGTGCGAATCGCCTGCGGGTTCAGGAGCCCAAGTCCGGATCCGATCGGAGACGCCAGCGGCATGACCGCGACAGCGCCCGCTTCCTCCAGGCGCAACGCCGTGATCAGGTCTTCGTTCGTGTACGCCATCACCTTGAAGCCTTCATCGACGAGCACCTTCGTCGCTTCCAGCAGTCCCGCCACGTCAGGAAGCAGCGTTTCCTCGTCGCCGATCACCTCCAGCTTGATCCACTCGTTGAATCCCGCCGCGCGCGCGAGCCGCGCGTACCGGATTGCCTCGTCGGCGGAATAGCAGCCGGCGGTATTGGCGAGCAGGAAGTACTGCTCGGGATCGAGATGGTGCAGCATTCCTTCGTCGTTGGCGCGACTCAGGTCGACTCGCCGCACGGCGACGGTGACGACCTCCGCGCCGGACGCCTCGAGCGCGGCCGACATCTCTTCGTTCGAGCGATACTTGCCGGTGCCGACCATCAGGCGCGAGCGGAAGTCGCGTCCCGCGATCTCGAACGGCACGTCACTCAGCGGAAGCGTGGCCGTGGTCATCCGCCCCCCACGAAGTGGACGATCTCGATGACGTCACCCATGCTCAATGCGATGCGCGGATAGGCGTCGCGATCGCGCAGGACGACGCGGTTGTGCTCGACGACTACCATGCGGGGATCGAGCCCGTGGGCACGGAGCAGATCCGCGACGCTCGAACCGGCGGGAAGCTCTCTGTCTTCGCCGTTGACGGTCAGGGAGACCGTATCATCCGCGACGCTCTGCTGCGACATACTCCGAAAGATAGCGACCCGCTGCCTCACCGGGATTCGGGGCGTCCCAGATCCCGCTGATGCTTGCGACGCCGCGGGCGCCGGCTTCTACCAGCTCCCGGACGCGGCCGGGTGTGACGCCCCCGATGCCGATGACCGGGACCTCCGCAGCGTCCGCACAGGCACGCACGAAGCCAAGTCCGCGGCCGGGCTCCCCCGCGTGCGAGCCGCTCGCGAATACGTGCCCAGCGACGCACCAGTCGGCGCCGAAGAACCCGGCGTCCCTGGCCGCCGCGGCGGAATGCACGCTGCACCCGATGCGAAGCGATGGCGCCATTCCTCTCACATCGCTGACCCCGGCGGAACGGGACGTCAATTGCACTGCGGCAGCGCCGCCCGCAAGCGCGATGTCCGCGCGATCGTTCACGACGATCGCGCATCCGGTCTTCCGTGCCGCCTCGACCATGGCCGCCGTGATTTCCACGATCTGGCGGTCGGGAAGCCAGCGTGCGCGCACGTGAATCGCGCCGCGCGCGCCGAGCGCGGTCATTACATCAGTGGCTTGGCGCATGAAAGCGGAGTCGAGCAGCTTGTCGTCGTTCGTGACGGCGTGGACGACTGGAACGTGCCAGACCGCGGGCTCAGCCGAGGACGTCACCGGCCGCGACCGCTCTCCCGCGCGTCCAGTCGCCGGCAGCCATGCGCCGCCGACCCGCCGGCTGGACTTCGGAGATTCTTACCGCTCCTTCCCCGCATGCCACGACCAGCTCGTCACCCCCCTCCAGGACCTGACCGGGGTTTCCCGAGAGACCCTCCGCGAGCGAGGGATGAAACAGCTTCACTTCCGATCCGTTCGCGGTCGTGAACGCCGCGGGCCGTGGATCATGCGCCCGGATCACGCGCGACACGTGCGATGCATCCTGCGCCCAGTCGATGCGTGCCGCGCCGCGCGTGACCTTCGGCGCGAGCGTTACCAGCGCGTGGTCCTGCTCCTTCGGGGTCGCCGCGCCGGCGGACATGAGCGCGAGCGCCTGGACGATTGCGAGCGCGCCGAGCTCGGAGAGGCGCATCGCCAGCTCGCCGTAAGTCTCGTCCGGTCCGATCGGCGTGCTCACCTGATGCAGCACCGGTCCCGCATCGAGTGCGGGAACCATCCGCATGATAGATATCCCGGTCTCGGCGAGGCCGCCGAGTATCGCCCCCTGAATGGGAGCGGCGCCGCGCAGCGCCGGCAGCAATGAGGCGTGGATGTTGAGCGTGCCGTGCTTCGGCAGGTCGATGACTTCCTTCGTCAGGATCTGGCCGTATGCGACGACGACGGAGATGTCGGGTTCGAGCTTTGTGACCTCTGCGATGAACTGCGGGTCGCGCGCTTTGACGGGTTGCAGCACCGGGATCTCCTCGCGCAGCGCGAGGGTTTTTACCGGGGATGCCACGACGCTCGACCTCGACCGGCCCCGCGGCTTGTCCGGCTGGGTGACGACTCCGATCACGTCGAGCCCCTCGCCGAGCAGCGCGGCGAGCGCCGGCACGGCGAAGTCGGGCGTTCCCCAGAGGAGGACGCGCATCAGACTTCGCCCGCCGCCGTAGGGGAGTGCTCCGCGCTCCGCGGCTTCTGCTCGGCGCCCGGGATGACTTTGCGGATCAACCCCGGATAATCCTGCTTCAGCTTCTCCCACTGAGCGAGCGCCGAGCGGCGCTTGAAGACGCCGAGGTAGTCGAGGAAGAGCTTGCCGTGCAGGTGATCGACTTCGTGCTGGATGCAGCGGGCGAGCAGCTCGTCCGCTGCGAGCTCGAACGGCCTGCCCTCCGCGTCGAGCGCGCGAACCGTGATGCGCTGCGGCCGTTCGACTTCGCCGAACACGTCAGGAATCGAGAGGCACCCTTCTTCGGCCCGGGCCGAGCCGTCGCGCGTGAGAATCTCCGGATTGACGAGCGCGTACTTCGCGCCTTCGACGTCCACGACGGCGAGGCGCTCGGTGCGTCCTACCTGCGGTGCCGCGAGCCCGATTCCTTCGGCGGCGTACATCGTCGTGAACATGGCTTCGATGAGCTGCCTCAGCTCGTCGGTGACTTCCGCGACGGGCGTCGTATCCTGACGGAGGATAGGATCGCCGAGTACGCGGATGTCGAGCGTCTTCACGCCTGTCAGGCCCCGGCTGTCGTGGACCGGATGACCTTGGTGATGCGGCCGCGCTCGATGACCATCTTGGACTCGCCGGAGCGGATCGTCACGCGGTCATCCATCGTCGGGGCCGGTGTGCCCTCGTTGATCGTTTCCTTGATGTGCAGCACTTCGCCGACGACTCCGCCGGCGGTCACGACTTCGTCGCCTTTCTTGAGCGCCTTGATCAGCGCCTCGTGCGCCTTGCGCTGCTTCTGGCCGGGGCGGATGAGGACGAAGTAGAAGATGATGAAGATCGCGCCGTACATGAACAGCGGACCGAGCATCGGATTGCCGCCGGCGGGCGCGAAGATGGCGAGGGCGGCGAAGGTGATCGTTGTCATTGACCGTTGGTCCCTGTTCGGGAATGGGAGGGCGTTGGGTTGTGTCGCTGCAGCCAGTCGCGGCTCCAGCCGTCGAACGTGCCGTCGCGGATGGTCTCGCGCGCGGTGCGCATGAGTTGCACCAGAAAATGTACATTGTGCAGCGAGAGAAGCCGGGGTCCCAGCATCTCATCCGACGTAAAAAGGTGGCGCAGGTAGGCGCGGCTGAAGCGCGCGCAGGTAGGGCAGGAGCAGCTTTCGTCGAGCGGGCGGTTGTCGGTCTTCAGCTCGGCGTTGCGGACGTTGATGCGGCCGTCGGGGACGAAGGCCGTGCCGTTCCGGCCCATGCGCGTGGGGGCGACGCAGTCGAACAGATCCACCCCCCGGCGCACGCCCTCGATCAGGTCGGCCGGGAAGCCGACGCCCATGAGATAGCGGGGCCGGTCGCGCGGCAGAGCTTCGTCCACGACTTCGAGCATCTCGTACATCGCGAGCTTCTCTTCGCCAACCGACAGCCCGCCGATCCCGAAACCTTGCCAGTCGCCCATGTCCGTGACCGCGCGGGCGGCTTCGCGACGGAGGTCGGAATGAATTCCGCCCTGGACGATCGGAAAGAGGGCCTGGTTCTTCGCGGGCTCGTGCTGTCCGAGACGCGCGCACTCCTTTCTACAGCGCGCGAGCCAGCGGAGGCTCCGCTCGCTCGCGTCGCGGGATGTCGCGGGGTCCGACCGGCCGGGGATCACGTGATCGAACTGCATGATCACGTCGGCCCCGAGGTTACGCTCGATCTGCATGACCGATTCGGGCGTGAAGCGCCGCGTGGAGCCGTCGATGTGACTGCGGAACTCGACGCCTTCCTCCGTCACGGTGCACAGCTTGGCGAGTGAGAAGACCTGGAATCCGCCGGAGTCGGTGAGGATGGGCCCGTCCCACTGCATGAACTGGTGCAGCCCGTCCGCGTCGCGCACGACGTCGTCGCCGGGGCGGAGGTAGAGATGGTAGGCGTTCGCGAGGAGTAGCTGCACGCCCGCGGTTTTCAGCTCGGTGGGGTCGAGCGCCTTGACCGTCGCCTGGGTGCCGACGGGCATGAAGGCCGGAGTTTGGACGGGGCCGTGGGGGGTCGAGAAAACGCCGGCCCTGGCTGGACCGGCGGTGGCGTCAACCTCAAATGCGAACATCGAGGAAATCTATTGCAATCCCCCTGGGGCTCGATTGGCGCGGTGTGAGTTTACCGTTCACACGTCGTTTGGCTGTCCCGTTCAACCCTACGCCTCTTACGTCCCGACGGACCAGCAGAAGACGGGGCCCGCACACCGCGCGCCGCTTCTCCTTTCCTTCAGAGTATCAGCATTGCGTCGCCGTACGAGTAGAACCGGTACCGCTCACGAATTGCGGTGCGATAGGCCTCCATAACCAGCTCGTATCCGGCGAAAGCTGCGACAAGCATGAGGAGGGTCGAGCGCGGTAGATGGAAGTTCGTGAGCAAGCGATCCACCGCCTCGAACTCGAACCCCGGCCGGATGAATATCTCCGTCTCGCCCGCCGCCGGGACGAATCGTCCCTCGGACATCGCCGTTTCCAGCGTCCGAACCGCGGTCGTCCCGACGGCGGTGATCTTCCCGCCGCACTCTCGCGCCGCGTTCAGCGTCTCGGCGGTCGCAGGCGGGATGGAGTACCACTCCTCGTGCATCACGTGCTCGGCGGGATCCTCAGCCTCCACCGGCTTGAACGTCCCTGCTCCCACGTGCAACACGACTTCTGCGATGTTCACGCCGCGCTTCCGGATGTCGTCGAGCACGGCGTCGGTGAAGTGCAGTCCGGCAGTTGGGGCCGCGACAGAGCCCGGTTCGCACGCGTACACTGTCTGATACCGCGTCGCGTCGTGGCTCTCGTCCGCGCGGCGGATGTAGGGCGGTAAGGGAATGTGGCCGAAGCGTTCGATGGCCTCATCGAACGGCAGCTCGCTGTGCAGCTGCACGATCCGGGTCCGCCGCTGGGTGGTCTCCAGAATCTCGACCCCGAGCTGCGGTGAGATCGTAATGCGCCGGCCGGGCTTCAGCTTCCCACCCGGGTGCACCATGGCCTCGTACCGACCCGCGCCGAGCGACTTGATCAGCATCACCTCGGCGGGCGCGCCGCTGTCGCGCGTGCCGAGCAGCCGCGCGCGAATGACCTTGCTGCTGTTGAGCACGAGCGCGTCGCCGGCGGAGAGAAACCCGGCAAGGTCGGTGAACTTGAGATGGGCGATTGTCCGTGCCGCGCGATCCAACACCATCAACCGGCTCTCGTCCCGGCGCCCGGCGGGGGTTTGGGCTATGAGCTCGGGCGGCAGCTCGAAGTCGTAGTCCGCCGTCCGGCTGCCCGCCGGCATCCCGCGCTCAGCGCTCAGCGCTGGAAGAGACTGGGCTGGCTCCCGCCGCCGGTGCCGGCGGGCGGCGTGAATCCGAAGTGGCGGTACGCCTGGGCGGTGGCGACGCGCCCGCGCGGCGTGCGATGCAGGAATCCGTTCTGCACGAGGAACGGCTCGTACACCTCTTCGATCGTGTCCGCGTCTTCGCCGACCGCGGCCGCGATGGAGCCGATCCCGACCGGCCCGCCGTCGAACTTCTCGATCACCGCACGCAGCAGCCGCGTGTCCATCTCGTCGAGCCCGAACTGGTCCACCTCCAGCAGCTGCAGTGCCTCGTGCGCGACCGCGCGCGTGATGCGTCCGTCCGCGCGCACCTGTGCGAAGTCCCGGATGCGGCGCAGCAGCCTGTTGGCGACGCGCGGCGTCCCGCGCGAGCGGGCCGCGATCTCGACAGCCCCCTCGTCGTCGACAAAAACACCGAGCACGTCGGCGGTGCGACGCACGATCTGCTCGAGGTCGGCGGTGGGGTAGTAGTTCAGCCGCTGCTCGATCCCGAACCGCGCGCGCAGTGGGGGTGTGAGCAAGCCGAGCCGCGTCGTCGCGCCGATCAGCGTGAACTTCTCTACCGGCATCGTGATGGTCTGCGCCTTCGGTCCTTCCGACAGGCGGATATCGATTCGGTAGTCCTCCATCGCGGGATACAGAAACTCCTCGATGATCGGCCGCAGACGGTGGATCTCGTCGATGAACAGGATGTCGCGCTCGCGCAGGTTGGTCAGTGTGCCGACGAGATCGCCGGGCTTTTCCAGCGCAGGGCCCGAAGTCTGCCGCACGTTCACGCCCAGCTCGCGTCCGATCAACTCGGCGAGCGTCGGCTGGCCGAGCCCCGGGGGACCGAAGAAGAGCGTGTGGTCCAGAGCTTCCCGGCGCGCGAGGGCCGCTTCTATATAGATGCGAAGGCTCTCTTTGACCCGGTCCTGACCGATGAACTCGTTCAGCGCCTGCGGGCGGAGCGACAGCTCGACCACCGATTCCTCAATGAGTGCTTCGGGCGTAGTGATTTCAGTGCGGCTCATCAGACCCGCGCCGCCAGGTTCGACAATCGCTCGGCCGCGCGCTCCAGTGTCTCGAGCTTCTTGCAGAAGGCGAAGCGCGTGTAGTTCTTCGCCGTGCCCGCGTCGTGGTAGAAGGTAGAGCCTGGCACGGTCGCCACGCCGATCTCTTCCGCGAGCCACATCGCGAATGGAACGTCGGCGAGATCGCTCAGCTCCGAGAAGTCCGCCAGCACGTAGTACGCGCCCTCGGGCGCCGTGCACTTGAAGCCGGCATCGTGCAGCGCGGGCATGATGAGATCGCGGCGCGCGCGATATTCGAGCGCCATGTGGTTGTAGTAGCTCGTGTCGAACGCCATGCCGATCGCGCCGGCAGCCTGCAGCGGCGCCGGTGCGCCGACGGTGAGAAAATCGTGAACTTTCCTTATGGCGGTCGAAGCGAGCTGCGGCGCGATGGCGTAGCCGAGGCGCCAGCCGGTACAGCTGAACGTCTTGGAGAGGCCCGAGATCGTGACGGTGCGGTCCTTCATCCCGGGGAACGTCGCCAGCACGTGGTGATTTCCCGCGTACAGGATGTGCTCATAGATCTCGTCGGTGATCGCGATCGCGTCGTGCTCGATGCACAGCTCCGCGATCAACGACATCTCCTCGCGCGTGAACACCCTGCCGCTCGGGTTGTGCGGCGTGTTGACGACTATCGCGCGCGTCTTCTTCGAGAACGCGGCGCGGAGCCGGTCGCCGTCGAGAGTCCAGTTGGGCGGCTCGAGCGGGACGTAGACTGGCCTGGCCGCGGACAGGATCGCGTCGGGGCCATAGTTCTCGTAGTACGGCTCGATGACCACGACCTCGTCACCGGGATCCACCAGTGCGAGAAACGCCGACGCCATGGCTTCGGTACCGCCGCAGCACACGGTCACGTCGGTCTCCGGATCCACTTCCATCCCGTACCAACGGCGGTATTTCTCCGCGATCGCGAGCCGTAGCGCGGGCGATCCCCATGTGATGGCGTACTGGTTGACGTCGCCGTGGATCGCCGCGCAGGCGGCGTCTTTCATCGGCGAGGGCATCGGGAAATCCGGGAAGCCTTGCGCAAGGTTCACGGCGCCGGTCCGGTTGGCGACGCGGGTCATCTCCCGAATCATTGACTCGGCGAAGGTGGCGGTACGGGCGGCGGTGTGCATAGGCGAATTCTACCTTTTTCCCAGCTCTGCAAGGGCGCCCCTGATCACCTCGGGGACGCTCTTGCCTCCGCCATCGAGCGCGGCGCGCACCGCCCGCTCGGCGTCGCCCTGCGAGTAGCCGAGCGAGATCAGCGCGCGCATCGCGTCCTCGCTGCCGGCTCCGCGCACTGGCTCGCCTGTCAGCTCCTCACCTTCCAGCACGTCGTCCAGCTTGTCGCCGAGATCGAGCACCATCCTCTCGGCCGTCTTGCGGCCCACGCGAGGCACGCTCTGGAGCGTGGCGATGTCCTTTTCCTGCAGCGCGCGGATCAACCGCCTCGCTGAAAGTGCCGAGAGCATGCCGAGCGCGAGCGCGGGACCCACGCCATTGGCGGTCAGCAACTTCCGGAACAGCCGCCGCTCCATCTCCGAGCTGAAAGCGAACAGCTGCCAGCCGTCGTCTTTCACGACGACGTGCGTAGGCAGGGAGATGTCTTCGCCGACCTTCGGCAGAACTTCGACCACGCTCAGCGGGATCTGCGCCTCGTACGCGACGCCGCCGCCGGTCATGATCTCCACGCGGTCGATCGAGCGCGATGCAACCTTGCCGGCGACGCGCGAGATCATCGACTCAACGCCGCGGCCATGGCGCCGATTGTGTCCGCCTCCTGCTGCATGATCGCGGCAGCCGCGAGCTTGCGCCCCATCACCGCGTTGAGCGCGTGCGCCAGTGCCGCGGCCACTCCGTCGGCGGCATCGGCGGGGCGGGGCGGCGCTTTCAGCCGCAGCAGGCTTCCGACCATGAACTGCACCTGCTCCTTGGTCGCGCTGCCTCTCCCACACACTGCCTTTTTGATCTCCGCGGGCGTGTACTCGGCGATCTCGAGCCCCGCCTTCGCGCCGCACAAAAGCACGACGCCCCGCGCGTGGCCCAGCACGATCGTCGTGCGAACATTCCGCGCGTAGAAAACGTCTTCGATCGCCATGGAGTCCGGCCTGTGGCGGGCGATCAGCTCGGCGATCCCGTCGTGGATAGCGCACAGGCGGTCGGGCAACGGGTCTTTCGGCCGGGTCCTGATGATTCCACACTCGACCAGCGCCGGCGCGCCTTCGTCGCGGCGCACCACGCCATAGCCCGTGACGGCCGTACCGGGGTCTACCCCGAGCACGATCACGTCGCGCTGGTCAGGATTGCGCCATCTCCTCGACGTCCATGTCGAAGTTCGCGTCCACCTTCTGCACGTCGTCGAGATCCTCGAGCTCTTCCACGAGCTTGAGGACTTCCTCGGCGACATCGCCCTCGACCTTCACGGTGTTCTTTGGGATCCACGCGATCTCGGCTTCGGCGATGGCCAGCTTTTTTTCCTCCAGCGCCGACTTCACCGAGTGCAGGTCGGCGGGCTCGGTGCTGACTACGAACTGATCGCCCTCGCGCGCGAAGTCGGACGCGCCGGCCTCCAATGCGATCTCGAGAACCTTGTCTTCGTCCAGCTTGTCCGCGCCGATGTATATCTGGCCTTTCCGGTCGAACATCCACGCTACGGAATTAGTGGCGCCGAGATTGCCGCCGCCGCGCGATAGCTTGAGCCGGACGTCGGCGACTGTGCGGGTGGGGTTGTCGGTGACCGCCGAGATCATGAGCGCGACTCCGCCCGGCGCGTAACCCTCGTACGTGACCTCGGTGTACTCGACGCCCTCGAGCTCGCCCGTGCCTTTCTTCACTGCGCGCTCGATGTTCTCCTTGGGCATGGATGCGGCGCGCGCGGTTTCTATCGCGGTGCGCAGGCGCGGATTACCGGCTGGATCGCCGCCACCCAGCTTCGCGGCCATCGTGATCTCGCGAATGAGCTTGGTGAAATGGGCGGCGCGCTTGTTGTCGGTGACCGCCTTGTAACGCTTGATCTGTTTCCACTTGCTGTGACCAGCCATGGGACCTCGAAAAAAGCTGTTGGCTATTGGCTGTTGGCTATTGGCTGTTGGCTATTGGCTGTTGGCTGTTAGCCAAAAACCCCGCCGTTACTGCTGTGGCCTGGCGCTCTCAATATACGAATGAGACCGTCATCAGCCGCCTAATCGCGCAGCCAGGGAATCCAGCTCTTGTCCCGAGGCGCCGTCGAGGTGCTTCGCAGCGTGTGCCCGCAGCGCGCGGAGCGCAGCCGGGATTGCCGAGCGCTCCGCGGACGCTGTGGAGTCAACGGCCGCCAGCAAGTTCGCGCGGATCGCCGGGGGGATCGCCTGGGACGCCAACCATGTGCGGCACGCCGCCGCGCGTTGCTGGCGCAGCTCCGTCGGGAGCGCGTACGGCGGGAGCAGCGCGCCGGCCAGCCGTGCGATTACGAAGCAGGCGATCGCTACTTCCCGGTCTCCGCCCAGCGCGGCTTTCCCCGCATGCGCGGCCAGCGCGGGGAGGGGGAACGGGGTCTGCGCGAGCGCGTACGGGGGCGCGTTAACGGGCATTTATGGAATCTAGGGTTGGCGAGCATGGATAGCACATGCCGCTGGACGGGGAATCCAAGAAATGAGAAGTCAGACAGCCAGATGGCCGGAAGGGAGATAGACGGCGCCCCTTCTGGCTGTCTGGTTGTGTGAGCCTCTAACCTCTCATTTCTTGGATTCCGCCGCCTTACGCCATGGGCCGCTTTCTCCCTCACCGGACCCCGGCCACCGGGCTTACATTGCGCTCACAATGTCGCATGCCGCGAAATCGGTGTTGTGGGTGGACGACGAGAGCGACCTGCTCGAATCGCACCGGATTTTTCTGCGCTCGAAAGGGTACGAAGTCGAGTGGGCCAGCAATGCGGACGATGCCGTCGAGCTCCTCCGCCGCCGCCCGTTCGACATCCTGCTCCTCGACGAGCAGATGCCGGGCAAGCGCGGGCTCGAGGCCTACCGCGAAGTCCGCGAGCTGGCGCCGAACCTCCCCGTCGTGATGGTCACGAAAAGCGAGGAGGACTCCACGCTCCGCGAGGCCATCGGCGTCAACATCCTGGACTACCTGATCAAGCCGATCAACCCGCGACAGGTCCTCTCCGTCATAACCAGGATCCTGGACGGCCCGAAAATCAGACAACAGGCGGTCAGCCGGTCATTCGTCGAGCGGTTTCGCGACCTCGAAGCCCAGCGCGAGCGCGACCTCGACTGGCGCGGCTGGATCGAGCGGTTCGACGAATTCATGCGCTGGGACGTGGACCTCGCGGCATCCGGCGAGATGGGCCTGTACGATTCGCTCCGAGGGCTGTATCCCAACATGCACCGCGAGTTCGCGGCGTACATGAAGGAGGCATACCCCGCATGGCTCGCCGACCTCGGCGGGAACCGGCCGCCGCTGTCAGTCGACATCGTCTCCGAGTTTCTCGTCCCCATTCTCCAGCGCGAGAAAGCGGCGGTCTTCATCGTCGTGGACTGCCTTCGCCTCGACCAGTGGCGCGTGCTCGAGCCGCTCCTCGCTCCGCACTTCGACGTCGAGACTACGCACTACTATGCCGTGCTGCCGACTGCGACTCCGTACTCGCGAAACTCGCTGTTCAGCGGTCTGTTTCCGGGTGAGATCGCCAGCCGTTACCCTGACTGGTGGGGCACGCCGGAGCGGGAAGATGAATCGCTCAACGCCCACGAGCGGCAGCTACTGGAAAAACATCTCGCCGATCTCGGCGGGGGCGGTGGCGTGCGCTACAGCAAGATCTCCACAGCCGCCAACTCCGACGAGCTCGAGCGCCACATGGGTACGGCGATCGCGCAGACGGGGATCAGCGCGTTCGTCTTCAACTTCGTCGACCTGCTCACGCACGGCCGCAGCGAATCGCAGATACTGTACGAGGTTGCGCGCGACGAGATCGCGCTCCGCCAGATCACGCGCCAGTGGTTTCAGCGCTCGGCGCTGCTCAGTCTGCTCAAGGAAGCCTCGCGCCGGAAAGTGTCGGTGCTGCTCACCACCGATCACGGGTCGATTCACTGTAATACGCCCGCGACGGTGTTCGCCAAGCGGGACGCGACGCTCAATCTGCGGTACAAGTTCGGCGAAGATCTGCGCGCGGAGCGCCCCGAGCAGGCGCTGCTGTTTCCCCATGAAGAGGCGATCAAGCTGCCGAAGAAAGGGCGCGGCGCGAATACGCTGCTCGCCACGGGGGACTGCTTCTTCGTGTATCCCACGAAGCTGCGTGAGTACCAGAGCAGGTACCGGGGATCCTTTCTGCACGGCGGAGTCACGCCCGAAGAAGTAATTCTCCCGCTGGCCCTTCTGACTCCGCGTCCCTGAGGCCAGTGTACCGCCGCCTGCTGCCCTACCTGCGACCGCATGCGTGGCGGATGGGTGCCACGATGCTGTGCAACATCGTGGCGGCGCTGCTCGACGCGTTCTCGCTGGCGCTGCTGATCCCCTTCCTCAACATCCTCTTCGATCAGCCGCCGATCTCGCTCAAGGCCGGCTGGGTCAGCGACTTGCTCAACGCCACGGTCGGCGCTCTGCTGGACCCCGCCGACAAGATGGGCTCGCTGCGCCAGGTCATCCTCCTGGTCGTCGCGGCGATGCTGGTGAAAAACCTGCTCGTCTGGGTGAGCGCTTCGCTCGGGGCCACTCTCCAGGAATATGTCACGCGCGATCTCCGCAACGCGCTGTACCGGCACCTGGTGAAGCTTCCGCTCGGCTACTTCACCCGGATGAAGAGCGGGCAGATCCTCTCGCGGGTCATCAACGACACGTCCGAGACGCGCCTGGTGCTCACGCATCTGATGACGCATTCGCTGCAGAGCGTGGCGATGATCGCCGCGTACGTCGCGTTTCTGATCGGCATATCGTGGAAGCTGACGCTCATCGCGCTATTCGTGGCGCCAATTCTGATCGGCGCCATGCAGCCGATGCTGCGCAAGCTGCGGAAGGGCGCGCGCCGCCGCGGTAACGTCCACGGTGAGATGACCAGTGTGGTGCAGGAGACCGTCGGCGGGATAAGGCTGGTCAAGTCGTTCGGCGCCGAAGCCTACGAGGAAGGCCGATTCTACGACGCCAGCGGGAAGTACGCGGCCAGCACGATCAAGCTCACCCGGCTTGCCTACCTTGCCCCGCCCCTCGCGGAAGTCGTCGGGACCATCATGGCGCTGTTCCTGCTATGGATCGGCGCCCAGGAAGTGCTCCTGCACCGGACGATGTCCGGCGCCGACCTGATCGCCTTTCTAATGTACGTACTCCGGCTGCTGCACCCGTTGAAGCAGCTCTCCCAGGCTCCGACCATCGCGCAATCATCGCTGGCATCCGCCGAGCGGCTGTTCGACGTCCTCGACGCGCCCGCGGAGACTCAGCTCGATAAGGGAACGGTCACGGCCGCGCGATTCGAGCGGCAAGTGGCGTTCGAGAACGTGTCGTTCGCGTACGACGGGGAGCCGGTGCTGCAGAACGTCAGCTTCGCGGCCCCCAAGGGCTTCGTGGTCGCGCTGGTTGGTCCGAGCGGCGCGGGCAAGACGACGATGGTCGACCTCATCCCTCGCTTTTATCAGCCCGATCGCGGGCGGATCACTATCGACGGAGTGGACACGCGGGAGATCCGGCTCGACGCGCTGCGGAGCCTCATGGGCATTGTCGGGCAGGACACGATCCTGTTCAATGACACGGTCCGGAGCAACATCGCGTACGGCGCTCCGGGAAAGTTCTCGCCGGAGCGGATCGAGGAGGCGGGAAGGGCGGCGAACGCGCACGAGTTCATCTCCGAGTTGCCGGAGGGATACGAGACGCTGCTTGGCGAGCGCGGAACGAGACTGTCGGGCGGGCAGAGACAGCGCATAGCGATCGCCCGCGCGCTGCTCCACGATCCGCCGATTCTGATACTCGACGAGGCGACTTCCGCGCTGGACACGGAATCGGAGCGCCTGGTACAGGAGGCGATCGAGCGGCTGCTCGCCGGTCGCACGGTGTTCGTGATAGCGCACAGATTATCTACGATCGTGCACGCGGATATCATCCTTGTGCTGGACCGGGGAGTAGTCGTCGAGCGTGGCACTCACACCGAGCTAATGGCTAAACAGAGCGTATACAACAGGCTGTACTCGCTGCAGTTCCGCGAGCCCGAAGTCGTCGGCTCCGGAGCCGGGGTCTGATGCGCGCAATATTCCTGTACACGGGAGTGGAGTGGTCAGGCTCGGCGCGGGCTTTTTCCGTCGCGGCGCGCGCGTTCGCGGAGGCCGGCGATCCCGTGACGTTCGTGGTGGACCCGCAGGCACACGTGAAGGAGCACGTTCCCGGCGCGGGCTTCGAGATCGGCGAGCTGGACGCGAGCGGCGGGTGGCTGAACGCCGCGCTGGGACTGAGAAGGATCCTGCGGCAGAAGAATCCGGACGTGGTGTTCGTGCACACCGATCGCGAGCATCTCATCGCGGGAGTGGCGTGCTGGCTCGCGCGGCGCGCCGGCGTCGTTCGGCGTACGCCTGCGGGTACCCGCCTGTACATGGGATTCGGTGCGCGATTCGCTGCTCGACTGCGGCGGACGGTCTACCTCTTCACGCACGAAGCAGACGTGCGCGCCGCGGTGCTGCCCCGCGGCGCGAGCACGATTGTCGCCGAGCTGGGCGTGGATCCCGCGCGGTATCCCGTGGATCTGGAAGGCGAGGAGCTGGCGCAGGCGGACGCGGCGACCGCGGAGCGCGACAAGGGGTCGCATTTCCTCTGCATCTACGACCTGCATGCGCGCGGCCGCGCGGCCATGGCGATCCGAACGCTGGCGATGCTCGCTACGCGGCATCCCGCGGTGCACCTGTTCGTCGTCGGGCCGGGGTCTGATTACGAGGATGTGCGAATGCACATCGCCGCCGTCGACTTGCTGTCGCGCGTCAGTCTGCTCGGCGAGCGGGACGACGTCGCGGCGCTGATCGCTGCGGCGGATCTCGGCTGGGTGGCGTGCGAGGGTGACTAGGCTGCGTTCGCGATGCTCGACATGATGGCGCTGGGCGTGCCGGTCGTGACCGCGGAAGACGCCATCGCACGCCGGTACGTCGCCGACGGCATCACCGGTTTGGTCGTGCCGTGGGGAGATGCCGCGCTCGCGGCCGGGATGGTTGCGGGCATGCTCGCCAGCCCGGAGCGAATCGACGCCATGGGCGAGGCGGCGCGCGCGCGTGTGGCGCGTGACCTCGGGGAGGGGAGCATGCTGGAAGGGTTCGATCGCGCCGCGTCGCTGGCGCGCGAAGGCAAGCGGGGAAAGTCGCCGCAGAAGTGAGCAACCGCGCGCCTTCTCCGTGAGGCACCTGTTCGTCACGCAGGACTACGGCTCCGACCTGGGCGGCATGGCCAGGCGACACGTGGAGATATGCCGCCGGCTTTCGCCTGACTCCGTGACGGTGTCCACGGTGGCAGCGACGGACGCAGGTAGCTTCGATCGAGGCGAGGAGTATCCGATCCGCCGGCAGGGGTTCGGCTTTCCGCAAGCGAACCGGGTGGGCAATCGAATTCGCTGGGCTCGGGATCTGGCCGCGATGTCACCGGGCTTCGACGTAATTCACGCCGGCAACATCCGCGCGTCAGGCTATGCGGCCTGGTGGTGGGCGCGTCGCGCACGCATTCCGTACCTCGTCTACGTGAATGGCGGCGATCTGCTGCGCGAGAAGCGCAAAGCAAAGAGTCTTACGGGGCGACTCGCGGCGCGCCGGATATTCTCGTCCGCGGCCGGCATCTTTGCGACGTCACGCTGGGTAGCCGAGCTCTCCGCCGAGGTGATGGATCTGGTAGGAGTCCGCAAGCCTCCGCCGGTGAGAGCCTTCGACCTCGGTACCGACCCCGCTTGGTTTCATCCGCGCGCTGACACGGGCGCGCTGCGCGCACGGTGGAAGGTCGGGAGCGCGCCGCTCGTCGTCACGGTCGCGCGGCTCGTGCCGCACAAGGGACAGGACATAGGGATTCAGGCGCTGGCCCGGCTCAGGCCGCAGTTTCCGGAGCTGCGCTATGTGCTGGTGGGCGAGGGGCCCGAAGAGCAACGGCTGCTCGGCCTCGCTGAGAGTCTCGGGCTTGCCGATCGCGTCGTCTTCGCCGGCGTGCTGGAAGATGTGGAGCTGCCCGAGGCGTATTCCACCGCGACCGTGTATCTCGGCGCGTCGCGAGTCGATCGCGACTTCGACGTGGAAGGGTTCGGCATTTCCTTCATCGAGGCCGCGGCGTGCGGACTTCCATCCGTCGCGGAGGATTCGGGCGGGGTACGCTCCGCCGTGCGGGACGGCGAGACCGGGCTGCTCGTTCCGCCGTCCGATGTCGGCGCCGTCGCCGGCGCACTCGCGCTGATGCTGCGCGACGAAAAATTGCGCGCGGAGATGGGTCGGGCGGGTCGAGTCGCAGTAGAGACGCATTACAACTGGGACCGCGGGGCGAGTGACACCCGCCAGTTCGCGCGCGAGGTTACGCGACGATGAAATCACTGCAACATCGCGCAGAGTACGGCGCCTTGCGCGGACTCGTTCGCGCTCTGGGCGCGGTCCCCTGGGACCGGGCCGGCCGGGTGGGGGCGAGTGTGGGTGCCGTAGGGTTCAGGCCACTCGGCGTCCGCCGACGCGTCGTAGAGCGCCAGATCGCAGCCGCATTCCCCGAGCTTACGCCTGCACAAGTAACCGGGATGGCGCGGAGATCGTACGAGCACCTGGGGCAGTCCGCGATCGAGACGGCCCTGCTACCGGGACTCGGTCAGGCAGGTGTTTTGCGACTGGTCAGTTCGGTAGAGAATTGGGACATTGTCGAGAGGGCTCAGGTTGCGGGAAAGGGGATAATCGTCGTTGCCGGCCACCTGGGGAATTGGGAGCTGGCGGCGGCATACATCGCGGCGCGCGGAGTGCCGTTCGACGTGATCGTGCGTCGGATGGGGAATCCATTCTTCGACAGATATCTGAACCGGACGCGGGAGCAGCTCGGGGTGACCGTGGTCTATGATGCACAAGCCGTCAGGCATACGCCGCGAGCGCTGAGACAGGGTCGGGCGGTGGGCTTCGTCGCGGACCAGGGAGTCCGCGGCCTGGCCTCGACGTTCGTGCCGTTCTTCGGCCGGCCGGCGAAGACGCCCCGAGGCGCCGCTGTTTTCGCGCTGCGCTTCGGCTCGCCGGTCATCTTCACCACGGCGTTACGCAAGCCGGATGGCAGCTATCTCGTAGGCTTCGAGGAGATCCCCGTCAGCGACACGGGCGACCGCGAAAGTGACGTGGACGGCGTAGTGCTCCGTTTCACTCAGGTGCTGGAGAAGTGGGTGCGCCGTGCGCCGGAGCAATATTTCTGGCAACATCGCAGATGGCGCAGGCAGCCGCCGGATACTCCGCCGGAGCTGCGCGACCCCGCGGCCGAGACCGAATGACACGATGCTAGATCCCAAGCAGCGCCGCCGATTGATGCGCGACCGGCGCGCGCAGATCGGGCTGGTGATCGTCGCGATGATCATCGGCGCGGCGGTCTTCGCGCCGCTGCTCGCGATTCACGATCCTGTCGGAATCGATCTGGCGGGCATGCTCGAAGGGCCGTCGGGCGATCACTGGATGGGAACCGACATTCAGGGGCGCGACGTTTGGGCACGGCTGGTCTACGGCGCCCGCGTGTCGATCGCGGTCGGTGTCATCTCACAGGGGATAGCACTCTTCCTCGGCGTGTTGCTTGGCTTGGTCGCGGGTTACTACGGTGGCTGGATCGACGAATTGGTGATGCGCCTCGCTGATGTCACTCTCGCCTTTCCGACACTGTTGTTGCTGATCGCGATGGTCGCGGCCCTGCAGCCTTCGATGGTGGTAGTGTTCGCCACGATTGGAATCGTGGGCTGGGCCGGCATGGCGCGGCTCGTACGCGGCCAGGTGCTGGTGGTCAGGCAACTCGAGTACGTCCAGGCCATTCGCGCGCTCGGGGCGAAGGACAGGACCATCATCGTGAAGCACGTTCTGCCGAACGTCATCGCGCCGGTCGTCATCGCCGCAACGCTCGGCGTCGCGGGCGCGATCATGGCGGAGGCCGCGCTGTCTTTCCTCGGGCTTGGCGTACAGCCGCCGACGCCGAGCTGGGGGTCGATGATCGCCGACGGGCGCGATCTTGACCAGCTGCGCAACGCGCCATGGACGTCGGTATTTCCCGGCGTGGCGATCGGCGCGTCGGTGCTCGGCTTCAATCTGCTGGGTGATGCCCTGCGTGACGCATTGGATCCGCGCTACGTCGAAACGAAGATGCCGGCCGCCGCGGATACGCTCGAAGACACAGGACTGCCGAATGAGGCCGAGCTGGCGACGTCCGCCGCCCCACAGTCGGGGACACTGCCATGAGGAATTCTTCCATGAAGATCGCTGCGGTGCTGCTCGCTCTCAGCTGTGGTGGCAACGGAGATCCAGGAGATCCCGGCACCGTCCCGTCGAACGTCGATCTCGCGCTGCAGCCGATCGCGAGCGGGCTGAGCTCGCCGGTGCATCTGGCCTCGCCCCCGAACGATGACCGCTTGTTCGTGGTCGAGCAGACGGGACGGATCCGCATCATCCAGAACGGCTCTCTGTTGTCCACGCCCTTTCTCGATATCGATGCGAAGGTACTGAGCGGCGGTGAACAGGGGCTGCTGAGCGTCGCCTTTCATCCTTCATACGCGACCAACCGGCATTTCTACGTTTATTACACCGACAACGGGGGCGACCTCCAGATCGACCGCTACACGGCGTTGGCAGCGTCGCCGAACGTCGCGGATCCGCTGTCGGCCAGCCCCATCATCAACGTTCCGCATCCGACCAACCCCAACCACAACGGCGGACAGCTCGCTTTCGGCCCGGACGGGTTCCTGTACATCGGAACTGGGGACGGCGGGTCTGGCGGGGACCCGCCGAACAACGCGCAGAACCGCAACGTGTTGCTGGGGAAGATCCTGCGGCTCGACGTGAATCCGGCCAGTTCAGCGGCGTACTCGGTTCCGCCGACCAATCCGTTCGTCAACACGCCCAACACTCGTCCAGAGGTCTGGGCGTACGGCCTGCGCAATCCGTGGCGGTTCTCGTTCGATCGGGTCGGGAACATCCTGTACATCGGCGACGTGGGGCAAAGCAACAAAGAAGAAGTCAACGCGGTGCCGCACACGCAGGCCGAGGTCAACTACGGTTGGAAGATCATGGAGGGACTGGGCTGCTTCAGCCCGATGCTGCTCTGTGACAAGAGCGGGCTGACGCTGCCGGTTCACGAGTATCCGACGGCCGGCGGGAACTGCGCGGTCACCGGGGGCTTCGCGTATCGCGGAAGCGCGATCCCGCAGGTGGCGGGGCTGTACTTCTTTTCCGATTACTGCAAGGGCGGCCTGCGGAGCTTTCGCCTGGTCAACGGTGCCGCCACCGACGTGCGGGAGTGGAACGCCGGCGTCGGCGCGACTATCACGTCGTTCGGCGAAGACAGGCGCGGCGAGCTGTACGTGATCTCGCACAGCGGGACGATAGGCAAGCTGATCCCCGCGCCGTGAGCGCAGAGGCGCGATTGCGTCCGGCGACGACGGAAGACGTCCCGCTGATCACCCGGCTCATACACGAGCTCGCGGAGTACGAGAAGCTCGCGCACACGTGCGTGGCCGACGACACGTCGGTAAGGGAGAATCTTTTTGGCGACCGGCCCGCCGCCGAGGTAGTGCTCGCGTTCATCGGCGAGGAGCCGGCCGGCTTCGCGCTGTACTTCGAGAGCTACTCGACGCATCTGAGCCGGCGGGGGATGCACCTCGAGGACCTGTATGTGCGAGAGCATCTTCGCGGGCGGGGGATCGGGAGGCTTTTGCTCGCCAAGCTTGCTTCCATCTCGCTGGAGCGCGGGTATGGGCGGATGGAGTGGGTGGTGCTGAGTTGGAATGAGTCTGCCATTCGCGTGTACGACGCGATCGGGGCGGAGCCGGTCAGCGAGTGGCTGACCTACCGATTGACGGGAGATTCTCTCGAGAGTGTGGCTGCGAGCGGGAAGCCGGCGTCGTGAGCGTTATCCCCGGAGCTTGATCAACGCGTATTGCCTGGCCCCTTTACGCAGCAGCAGGTGGTTTTCTGGCAGCGGACTTACTGCCGAGACATCAAGATCTGCCGTCGCGCGCAGCCCGTTGACGTAGATCCCGCCTTGCTCGAGTAGCCTTCGAGCGGCTCCTTTCGAAGGTGCAAGACCCGAAGTCACGACGAAGTCTGCGACCGATCCCGCGTCGGCCAGAGTGATCTCGGAAAACGGAATCTCCCGCGACAAAGCCTTGATCACCGGTAGTGAAAGCTCGGTCGCCTCGCGCTTGCCGAACAGCACCGAGGAAACCTCCTCGGCGATCCGCGCGGCTTCAACGCCGTGCACGCGTGTCGTGACGTCGGTTGCAAGCGCGCGCTGCGCCTCGCGCTTCTCCGGGTGCGCTTTCAACTGCGACTCCAGCTCCTCGATCTCGCCGCGCGAGAGGAGCGTGAACATCCGGAGGTACGATCCGGCATCCCTATCCTCGGTGTTGATCCAGAACTGAAAGAACTGGTACGGGCTCGTGCGCGCGGGGTCGAGCCAGATCGTCCCCGCTTCGGTCTTGCCGAACTTCGTTCCGTCCGCCGTACTGACGAGCGGCAGCGTGATCCCATGCGCTTCCGCGCCGTGGGCGCGGCGGATGAGCTCGATGCCAGCGGTGATGTTCCCCCACTGATCGCTGCCGCCGAGCTGGAGCGTAACTCCGTGCCGTCGGTGCAGCTCGAGAAAGTCGTGTGCCTGGAGGAGCATGTACGAGAACTCGGTGAACGAGATGCCGGTCTCGATCCGGGCCTTCACCGATTCCTTGGCCAGCATGTAGTTGACGGTGAAGTGCTTGCCTGTGTCGCGGAGAAATTCGAGCAGGTCCAGTCCCCGCAGCCACTCCGAGTTGTCGGCCGAAACAGCCGCATGCGGACCGGAGAAATCCAGGAAGCGCTCCAGCTGCGCGAGGATCCCCGCGCCATTCGCTCGGACGTTTTCCTCATCGAGCAGCTGCCGCTCGCTGGATTTTCCGCTTGGATCACCGATCAGGGCGGTGCCGCTGCCCACGAGCGCCACCGGCGTGTGTCCCGCGCGCTGCAGATGGACGAGGCCCATGATCGGTACGAGGCTTCCCACGTGCAGGCTCGACGCTGTGGGATCGAACCCCGCGTAGCCCGAGAGAGTGCCCGCGGCGAGCGCCTTCGCCGCGCCATCCGTCTGCTGATACAGGAGCCCCCGCCATGACAGCTCCTCGATCAAATTCGCGCCCTTGGCCATGCGACAAAGGTACGTGCTCCGCCACACTTGTACATTTCGATCATGTCACCCCCTGCTCCCCGGGGCCAGCCGCGGGGAAGGCCGCGCGGCCGGTTTGCGTCGTTCAGGAAGAACCATCCGGTCCTGCTCCGCGCCATCGCGCTCGGCACCACGCTGGTGGTCTCTTTCGGGATCGGGCTGCTGTACGCGTCGTGGGCCCTCGTATGTCGCGGCGGCCAGTGCCCCGCCATCGAAGAGCTGGACGAGTACACGCCCAACCAAACTTCCAAGCTGTACGCCGTGGATGGCCGCTTCATCGCCGAGATCGGGGTCGAGCGCCGTACGCTCGTCAAGCTCGACGAGATCCCCCAGGTGGTGAAGGACGCATTCGTCGTCACGGAAGACAAGCGGTTCTATTCGCACGCGGGCCTCGACTGGCTCAGAGTCTTCGGCGCCGCGTCACACAACGTCCTGGCCGGCGGATGGCGGGAAGGCTTCTCCACCATCACGATGCAGCTCGCGCGTAACATTTTCCCGGAATCCATCTCGCGCGAGAAGACGCTAGTCAGGAAGATCAAGGAAGGTAAAGTCGCGCGCGGGATCGAGGACCGCTTCACCAAAGACAAGATTCTCGAGCTGTACCTCAATCAGATCGACCTGGGCAGCGGATCGTACGGTGTCGAGACCGCGTCGCAGCGGTACTTCGGCAAGTCCGTGCGCGACCTCAATCTCGCCGAGGCGGCGATGCTGGCCGCGTTGCCGAAAGCGCCTTCCCGATACAACCCCCGCCGCTACCCCGAGCGCGCGATCCAGCGCAGGAACACGGTCATCGAGCTGATGCGCCGGGAGGAAGTCGTGAGCGACGCGGATGCGAGCCTCGCGAAGGCCTACCCGTTGCGCGTCGCGGAGCGCACGGAGTCCGGCGACATAGCGCCGTATTACGTGGAATGGGTACGGCAACAGCTGGACGATCAGTTCGGCCGGCAGCTGTACGAGCAGGGGCTGAAGGTGTATACGACGCTCGACCTCGACATGCAGTCCGCGGCCGAGCGCGCGCTCGAGCAGCAGCTGCGGGCCATCGAGAGCGGTCGGTACGGCGCTTTCGGTAAGGAGAGTTACGAGCGTTACATCGCCCGAAAGATCTCCGGCGATGAGACGGCGCCCGGCAACTCCCCGTACCTGCAGGGGGCGTTCGTCGCGCTCGAGCCCCAGAGCGGCGCGGTTCGCTCGATGGTCGGCGGGCGCGACTTCGACGACTCCAAGTTCAATCGCGCCGTACAGGCCATGCGGCAGCCGGGCTCGACCTTCAAGCCATTCGTGTACGCGACCGCGATCAAGAACGGTCGCCCGCCCTCGTACGTGGTGATGGACACTTCGATCAATCTGGCGAACATGGGCGGCAGCGATTGGTCGCCGCGCAACTTCGACGGGCGGTTCGAAGGGCCGATCCCGATGCGGCGCGGGCTGTACATGTCGCGCAACCTCGCGGCCATCAACCTCGGAATGGAGCTGGGGGAGGAGCGCGTGATCGGGGAAGCGCGCAACTTCGGAATCACGTCGCCGATTCCGCCGTTCCCCTCCATCCACATCGGCGCGGCCGAGGTGTATCCGCTCGAGATAATTTCTGCATACTCGGCGTTCGCGAACCTCGGCATCCGCGCTACGCCGCATGCGATCGTTCGCGTCGAGAACGCTCGCGGCGAGATCCTCTGGCAGCCGACGCCCACGCACTCGCAGGTGATGACCGCGGAGGAAGCGTGGCTGATGGTGGACATGATGAAAGACGTCGTGCGGCGGGGCACGGGGTCCGGCGTATGGGCGTCCGGCTTTCGTCGCCCGGCGGGCGGAAAAACGGGAACAACCAACGACGGCACCGACGTCTGGTTCGTAGGATACACCGCCGACCTCGTCGCGGGTGTCTGGATGGGCTACGACCGGCCGCGGAAGATCAAAGCGAATGCGCAGGGTGGAATCCTTGCCGCGCCCGCGTGGGCGGCGTTCATGCAGGAGGTTTACCGGCGGAAGCCCGCGCCGCCGGATTGGCCGCGCCCCCCGGGGATCGTCGTGCGCGAAGTCGATCTGCGCTCCGGACTGCTGGCCTCACCGTATTGCGGTGGGGGTCCCGTAGTCACGGAGTTCTTCATCTCCGGCACGGAGCCGACGCGCGAGTGCATGCCGGCGATCTATTCGCCGTACTACGACACGACCGGCGGAGTACCGAGCCAACCGCAACCGCAACCGCAGCTGGAGGTGCCACCGACGCAGCCGGTGAGGCAGCCCGATCCCGTGACGCGCATACAGCCGGGATCGGCGCCGCTGCCCCGGCCAGGCGTGCCACGCGATACGATACCGTCGCGCGAACCGTGATCCGGTACCGCGCGCGCTGGCTGATTCCCGTCAGCGGTGCGCCCATCGAGGACGGCGTGCTCGGAGTCAGCGGCGCCAGCATCGAGTATGTCGGCCCGGCTGCCAGTGCGCCTGAGGGAGAGGAAGTCGATTTTGGGGAAGCTATTCTCCTGCCGGGCCTGATCAACACGCACACGCACCTCGAGTTGACGGCCATGCGCGGCTCGCTGGAAGAGCTCGATTTTCCGGACTGGATCAACAAGCTCCGCGCGAGCCGGAACGAGATTCTGTCCGACGCGATGCTGCTCGATTCGGCGCGCCACGGGATCGCCGAAGGTTTGCTGGCGGGGATCACGACATATGCCGATACGTGCGCCAGCGGCGTCGCGCTCCCGGCGATGCTCGAGATGGGCGTGCGCGGAATCATGTACCAGGAAGTCTTCGGGCCCGCGCCGGAGCGGCGCGTCGGTGCCATGGAGGAGCTGCGCGTCCGGATCGACGCGGCGGGCCTTTCGTCCGGCGACGGATCGTTGGTCACGCTCGGCGTATCGCCGCACGCGCCTTACACGGTCTCCGACGACCTGTACGCCGACGTGGCCCGGTACGCGCGGGAGGCCGGCCTGCTCATGGCCGTGCACGTGGCCGAGAGCGCGGCCGAATGTGACCTCGTGTGCCGGGGAGCCGGCGCGCTCGCTACGCGGCTCTCGGCGCGGGGCATCGCGACTCCTGTTCGCGCGCGCTCCCCGATCGCTCTGCTGGATTCGCTCGGCGCCCTTGGACGCGAGACATTGCTGATCCACTGCGTGCACGTGGACGAGCGAGACCTGTCGATCATGGCGGAGAAGGGATGCGCGGTCGCGCATTGCCCGGTGTCGAACGCCAAGCTGGGACACGGTGTCGCGCCCCTCACCGAAATGCTCGCCGCCGGGCTCGCGGTGGGTCTCGGGTCGGACTCCGTGGCGAGCAACAACCGGATGCACATCCTGGAAGAGGCGCGTACCGCGGTACTGCAGCAACGCGCGCGGCTCCGGTCGCACGACGCGGTGCCGGCGGCGCAGGCGCTCGAGCTCGCTACGGTGGGCGGAGCGCGAGCGCTACGGCTAGAGGACCGCGTGGGCACGCTCGAGCGCGGCAAGGACGCGGACTTCGCCGTCTTCGAGCTGGGTGCGGCGTCGCTTCCTGTCGGGGATCCCGTCGCGGCGGCTATATTCTCGCTGGGCGGGGCCGCGGCGCGGTTCGTCGCGGTCGCAGGCAGGCCGCTGGTCCGCGATGGACGCGTGCTGGGCGTGGATGAGGAACTAACCGGCCGGATTGCAGCGGCCGGACGAGCGCTCCGCGCGTGGCACGGCGCGGCGACGACTTCTCACTGACCGAAGCACGGAAGGCACAGATGACTCCGGCACCGGACCACAAGATCTGGCGCGACGGCAAGATGATTTCGTGGCAGGACGCCACGATTCACGTACTCAGCCACGTCGTGCACTACGGCTCGAGCGTCTTCGAGGGCATTCGCTGCTACGAGACTCCGGACGGCCCGGCGATCTTCCGTCTGCGCGAACACATGGAGCGATTTCACGATTCGTGTCGCATCTACCGGATGCCGATGGCGCATTCGGTCGACGATCTGGTGGAAGCATGCGTGGCCACCGTCGCGGAAAATTCGCTGCCCCACTGTTACCTGCGGCCGGTGGCGATGCGAACCGGCATGCAGATGGGCGTTCTGCCCATCGATGTCCCCGTAGAGACATTCATCATTCCGTGGAAGTGGGGCGCGTACCTCGGCAAGGACGCGCTGGAAGCCGGGGTGGACGTGTGCATATCGAGCTGGCGGCGCCCCTCTCCCGGTACTACGCCGACGCTCGCCAAAGCCGGCGGCAACTACCTCGGCTCCCAGCTCTCCAAGATGGAAGCGCGCACCGATGGATATGTCGAAGGGATCATGCTCGATTCCTTCGGGTTCATCTCCGAGGGAAGCGGCGAGAACCTGTTCGTGGTGCATGACGGCAAGCTCATGACGAGCCCGATCAGCGCCGGCATTCTCAATGGAATCACCCGTGATTCCGTGCTGACCATTGCGCGCGATCTCGGGTACGAAGTCGTGGAGCAGGTGATGCCGCGCGAGATCCTGTACATCGCCGACGAGCTTTTCTTCACCGGGACGGCGGCGGAGATCACTCCCATCAAGTCGGTCGATCGTGTCGCCGTCGGCACGGGAAAGCCCGGTCCCATCAGTCTCGCCATCCAGGAGCAGTACATGGGTCTGGCGACCGGCAAGCTGCCGGACCGGTATGGCTGGCGCACACCGGTGCCGGGCAGGGGGTCTGTGCCCTCCAGGGGCGCAGAAACGTCTACTGTGAAGAGTTACGCGTAGCTTATATTGACCTCACGAACTCCCGTAGGAGATGTTGGTGCTGGGTTGTCTGGCACTTAACGCGTCATTCGAGCCTCTGACCATGGTGCCGCTCAGGCGCGCACTACGGCTCGTCATAGACGGCAAGGCGGAAATCGTCGAAGCCGATCCGGATCGTCACGTCCGATCCGAGCGGCTGAGCCTTCCGCGGCCCGTCGTCATCCGGCTGCGCAAGTTCGTGCACGTTCCGCGCAAGTTCCGGCGCCAGGTGACCAACACGTTTCTATTCGCGCGCGACCGGTATCGCTGCCAGTACTGCGGCAAGATGCAGCTGGAACTGAAGCCGCGGGAATCGCTGACGCGCGATCATCTGGTCCCCATTTCGCGCGGCGGCTCCAACGATTGGACCAACGTCGTCACGGCCTGCAGCCCGTGCAACACGAAGAAGGCGAACCACCTGCCGAGCGAGATCGGGATGCATCCGCTGCACGCTCCGGTCGAGCCGCACTTCGTGCATCTGAGCTGGGCGGTGCGCCGTCTCACGCCGACGCAGGCGCGGTACATCAAGCTGTTCTACGGCGAGGAGACGCTCCACCATCTCGAGGACCTGGAGCACCGGCATCCGCGGCATGAGCGGGTGACGCTACTGAGTTAGCTGTTGGCTATTGGCTGTTGGCTCTTGGCTAACAGCTCAGGACCTTAATCTTCACGGTGTGAACGTCGGCGAGCGCGCTTCGTAGCGCCGCTTCTCTCCTCCGAGCAACCGCACTACCAAAGTTCGAATGCCCCGCGTAAGCGCCGTGCCGGGATTCCGCTCGCCGCGCACTGCGGGGCGAAACTCGCCGCGCAGCCAGTTCTCTAGCTCGTCGAGATCGCTCAGAGACAGCATCTCGAGCTCGATCGACAGCGTGTAGTACGACCGCTCGCCGCGGCGGGGCGGAGGCATGGGTGTGCGCGTCAGCCGCGCCACGATCGAATCGGCGCCGGCAATGGTGGGCGATTCGCCCAGTGCGGTCGCGGTACTCCTGAACACACGCACCACCCGGAACGTGCGCGCGATCTGGTCGTAGCGAACTATGACGTTCCACTCTCTGGTCGCCTTGAGGTCATCCGCCCAGCCGCCGACCGCCCAGCGCTCGATCTTGTAGCGGATGCGGGCAGGGAACCCGCTCTGCATGAGCTCGCTCATCGGCCCTCGCAGCAGCCCCGACGTCCTGGTGAACGGCGACTCGGTCGCGCGCGCTGCCGGTGCCGCAAGCCGCACCTCGATGTCCGGCTCCTGCGCTTCCACGAATGCCGGCGCGGCCGCGATCGTGAGAGTGAGCGCCACCCGCGACAGAGCGTTCACTTTCGTCAGAACCGGCGTCGCGCGCGCAGAAAGATGTTGACCGGCTCGCCCGATTCCGAAAGCGATTTCGCGGCATATATCCCGAACAGTCCTAGGTCTACGCCGATTCCGATGTCAGTCCGGAAAGTTCCCAGCGGCGGGATGGCCGACGCCGAGTAGATGAGGTCGCGCGGGCGCGGCGCCAGCGTCCCGTTCGCCCGAATATCATTGCTGCGCGGGTCGAGCAGCCAACCTCTCCCCGCATCGGCGAAGAGAACGAGCGCGGGATTGAGCGTGAATGCGCGGCTTCGAATACGCACCGTACGGCCGATGATGCTGCCGGGTCGGGACTTGAGCCCGACCCGGTACTCGAGCTGCGCCAGGAGGGCGCGCTCACATTGCGCGGGATCCCCCGCTGGCGCCGGCGCCGTGCTGCACTGCCCGACGTCCGGGCCGAGAGACGGCTCCCTGAAGTCGATTCCAGGTATGGCTCCCACTCCGCTCACGGACAGACGGCGCTGCAGCGGCAGCTCCTCGCCGTGCAGCCAGCCGCCGAGCACCACGCGGCCGCTCAGCTGCGTAGTCGGGGAGAGTCGGAAGTAGCGGCGCGCATCCGCGAACAGGCGACCGTATCTGGTGTCGGCGCTCGGTGAGCCACTGCGCGCGTTCTCCGAGGCGGCGCCGAACGCATCGATGCGCCCCGACCCGAGCTCGTACTCCGCTCGCACCAGCCAACCGGTCGCAGGCCGGCGCGGATCGTTCCGGTTGTCGTACTCGAGACCGGCGGTCGCGACGCGAAAGAGGCCTTCGTCCATGGAGGGGCTCGGCCGCCACGCTTTCCCATTACGAAAAACGGTGAGCACGTCGCGCACTTCCCTCGTGTGCCACCGCTCGCGCGCGACGGAAGCCGTCAGCGTGGCCCGTCTCGATGCCGCGTAAGTGGCCGATAGTGAGGCGCCGTGCCGCCCATAGTGGTCGCGGAAGTCGCTGCGAAAGAAAAACGCGGCCAGGCCGGCTTCGTCCCGTGGGATCTGCCAGTCCTCGACCGCGTCCACGATGTCGTACGCGCGTGCGGCGAGAGACGTCCGCTCCGCAGGATCGAAGAGCGCGGCCACTTTCATGTCGTGCCCGAGGTTCTCACTGGCCAGGCGGAACGTTCCTGCGCTCCGAACGATGCCGAGCAGCGAGACGCGCAGCCGACCCGTCCCGAGCCCGGTCTCGATCACCGGGCCGAACAGCACGGGGAGTCCCTCCACGCGATTGTAGCCACCGCCGGACGTGACGGTAATCGTCGCGGTGTTGCGCGGCGCACGCGCCGGCGCGGGTGCATCCGGAATCGAATCGGTGGCGAGCGTGTCCGGCGTCTGCGCGCTGGCGGAGACGGACAGCGCCAGCAGCGTGCCCGCCGCCACGAGCGTGGTCCTGGAGTATCCCATGATCCCGTTATACACGCGGGTCGTCGATTCCGAGCCGCTTCATGCGCCGATACAGGTTGGGGCGGTCGGTCCGAAGTCGCCTCGCGGCATCGGCCACGTTCCACCTGGCCTCGTCGAGCGCGCGCAGGATCAGGCGCCGCTCGTAATCGTCCAAAGCGTCCGTGAGCGGAACATCCCCGGACGGGAGTGCGCCTACCGGACCGCCATCGCCGCCAGTTGGCAGGACGGCGGCCATGTGCGCGCGCGTCAGCTCTTCGCCGGGATGAAGAATTGCCATCCGCTCGACGATGTTCGCCAGCTCGCGCACGTTCCCCGGCCAAGCGTATTCCTCGACGGCGGCGAGCGCGTCGGCGCTCCAGATCACCCGCGGACGACCGGTCTTGGAGTGGTGCAGCTCCGTGAAATACCTGGCCAGCTCCACAACGTCGCCGTCCCGCTCGCGCAGGGCCGGGAGCGTGAGCGGAATGACGTTGAGCCGGAAGTACAGGTCCTCGCGAAAGACGCCCTCCGCGACGCCGCGCGCGAGATCGTGGTTGGTGGCGGAGATGATCCTGACGTCGACGTTAACGGGCTTGCTCCCGCCGACGCGCTGGATCTCCTTGGCTTCGATCGCGCGCAGCAGCTTGGCCTGCGCCTCGGCGCCCAGATCGCCGATCTCGTCCAGGAAGAGCGTCCCGCCATGTGCCAGCTCGAACCGCCCGATCCTCGTTTGAGTCGCGCCGGTGAACGCGCCCCGCTCGTGGCCGACCATCTCGCTCTCCACGAGATCGCGCGGGATCGCCGCGCAATTGACGCGGACGAACGCGCGGTCCCGTCGCCTGCTCGCATCGTGGATGGCGGCGGCTACCAGCTCCTTCCCCGTGCCGGATTCGCCCGTTATGAGCACCCGCGAATCGGACGGCGCCACGCGCTCGATCAGCGAGCGCACCGCCCGCATCTGTGGGCTGCTCCCGACCATCCGTCCGCCGAGCCCGAGCTCTTCGCGCAGGGCGCGCGCGGCGAGCTTCGTCCGGCGCAGCTCCGCCGCCGCGGATGCGGTCAGCAATACGCTCTCGGGCGTGAGCGGCTTCTCGAGGAAGTTGAACGCGCCGAGTCTGGTGGCTCGTACCGCGTCGCCGAGTCCGGCGCGCCCGCTCATCATGACCACGGGAATGTCGGGGTGTGCTTCGCGAAGCCTGGTGAGCGTCGCCATTCCGTCGAGCGCGCCCGGCATGAGCAGATCCAGCAGTACGACGTCCGGCTCCTGCTGCTCGGCTGCGGCCAGTCCTGCCGTGCCGTCTTCCGCTTCGCGCACGTCGTAACCTTCGGCGCTCAGCAGCGCGCCGACCATTCGCCGGATATTCGGCTCGTCGTCGACTATGAGGACGCTCGCCACGCTGATCGGGAGGTCAGCGGGGGGCGGCGGACCTGTCGGCGCCCGCGGGGAGCGCGGCCGCTTGGTGCCTTCTCGGATGGAACACGAACGTCAACCCAATCATGATGAACAGGACTATCGGGATCAACTCGCCCGGAATGTTCATCGATGATTCATCCTGTGGCAGTGGACGCAGGGTCCGCGACTCGCGGTTGGTCTGCGACCGGCAGTGTGATCCCGATCGTGGTGCCCTCGCTCGGGCGGCTGGACCCGGAAACGTTTCCTCCGTGCGCGAGCACGGTTTGCCGCGCGATCGCGAGGCCGAGGCCGGTGCCACCCGGCTTGTTCGTAATATACGGCTCCCAGATGGCGTCGAGCTTCTCGGGCGCGATCCCGCAGCCGTTGTCCGTGACGGATATGCGTACCGACGTTGCCCCGTTCCCGCGCTCCTCGCTCACGCGCACAGTGATTTTTCCGGCACCGGCACCGGCACCGGCACCGGCACCGGCACCGGCGCAGGCTTCGACGGCATTGATGAAAACGTTCGACAGCGCCGCCGCGAGCGCGTCATGGTGGCCTCGGACGTGCGGCAGATTCGGCGCGATCTCGAGGTCCAGCGCGAAGTCGTGCGGTACGCTGGCACTCGCGGCGTATCGCACGAGCTCGCCGACGTCAATCTCCGCCACGGCTCCGGCCGGCAGCCGCCCGAAATCGGCGAAGCTGCGCGCCATCCGCTCCAGACGCCGCGTCTCCGTTTTGAGTACGTCGATGCTCTCGGCCATATCGGCGGGGGCGGCGGCGGCGATCCGGTCGACCGCGAATCGAATCGGCGTCAGTGGATTCTTCAGCTCGTGCGCGAACTGCCTTGCGCTTTCACGCAGCGCCTGCAGCCGCTCCTGCTCCACGGCGCGGCGGCGGCCTTCGGCGATCTCGATCGCCATCCGGCGCATGCGCTGTCGCAGGGTCTCGAACTCGGGCGCTCCTCTGCTGCTCACCGTTTCCGGAAGGGGCTCGCCGCGGGAGATCAGTTCGGCCCAGCGCACGAGCTCGTGCAGCGGGCGGCTGAGCTGCCGGCTGAGGTGGCCGGCGACCTTCGATGCGATCAGAGTGAATACGATCAGCGTGATGAGCGCGAGAATGCCGATGACCTGCGCGGCTCGCTCGGCGACGTACCGGTAGCGCCGCGATTGCTCCAGCGAGGCCCCGAGCTCCTGTTCGTGCGTTGCGACGATCCGGCGCTCGGCGTCCGTCAGACGCTTGTCCCGCGCCACCGCGATGACCGCCCGGCCGCTGCTGGTGACGTTCTCCCAACCTCCGGATCCGGTGATGAGCGGCACGGCCGTTCGGACCGTTCCGCTCCAGGCAAGCGTGAGCAGCACGGCCGGCGCGAGCGCGAAGGCCAGGAGGATGACCAGCAGCCGCGTGCGGAATCGGGGCGGGCGGGAAGCCAATTTGGGCGCCAAAGTTACCTATTCACAGTGACTTGGCTAAGTTATAGAAGTTTGCGGCACGACGTATTTCTCCTCAGGAAGGTATGAGTCCAAGTTCCATGCGGACGACGCCGAATCAATCGCGTCCTCCGGTAAAACCCGTTTATCGCGGGCCCCAGGCCCTGTCACACCCCGTCGGCTCGCCCGTTCATCACGCTCCGAACGCGGCGCTGCTCATCGACTTCGACAACGTCACGATGGGCATCCGGTCGGATCTCCAGAGCGAGCTGAAGAACCTCCTCTCCTCCGAGATAGTCAAGGGAAAGGTCTCGGTTCAGCGCGCGTACGCGGACTGGCGCCGGTACCCGCAGTACATCGTGCCGCTCGCCGAAGCGTCCATCGATCTCATCTTCGCGCCCGCGTACGGGTCATCCAAGAAGAACGCGACCGACATCCGGCTGGCGATCGACGCCCTGGAGTTGGTGTTCACGCGTCCCGAGATCGGTACGTTCATCCTGCTCTCCGGCGACTCCGACTTCTCGAGCCTGGTCATCAAGCTCAAGGAATACGGCAAGTACGTTATCGGCGTCGGGATCCGCGAGTCGTCGAGCGATCTGCTCGTCCAGAACTGCGACGAGTATTAAAGCTACAACGCGCTCGCGGGGCTGGTGAAGAGCGGCGACGAAGACGTCGTTCCGCGCGACCCGTGGGAGCTCGTCAGCGCGGCCGTCGCCCACATGAAGAAGAATGGCGACGTGATGCGGGCCGACCGGCTGAAGCAGGTCATGCAGCAGATGGACAGCTCGTTCGACGAGAAGAATCTCGGCATGTCCAAGTTCTCCCGGTTCGTGACCGAGGCGGCGCAGCGCAAGCTGCTGACGCTCAAGAAGATGGAGAACGGCCAAATCGAGATTGACGCGCCGAGCGCCGGAATCCACGCCAAGGCCGACGCCGCGCCGACGGCGCAGGCCGCGCGGCCGGGTGAGCCCGCGCGGGAGCGCGGGGGCAGGGGCAGCCGGTCCCGTGGAGGCCGCGGCCGCGGCAAGGGCGCGCCCGGTAACGTGGAATCCACTCCGCCGGTCGCGACCAGCGTGCCGCAGGAGTTTACCGTAGGCGATCAACTTGGGCTCGCAGCGGCATCGCGCACCGCGCCTGCCGAATCCGCTGCGCGCGCGCGCGGAATCAGCCGCGGGCGGGCACCGATCCGTGGACGCCGCGGAGCACCTCCGGCAGATCTGCTTTCGGTTGGCGTTGTCGAGTTGAATGACGCACCGCCGGCCGGCAGCCCGGCGGAGAATGGCGACGTGCCGGCCGCCGGTGACGCGCCGGCATCACCGCGCCCGCGCAGGCGGGGCCGTACGCGCGGCGGTGCGGCGAAGAAGGCCGCCGGCGAGAAGACTTCCGGCGCCGAAGCTCCGGCGCCCCGACAGAGCGCGGCGAAGAAGCCACGCGCGCCGAGGAGAAAAAAGAAAGATGCGGGTGCGCCTCCCGCGTCTTCAGGCGCGGAGAGCGAAGGTTGAAAACGAACGCCGCGCTCTCCGCGCGGCGTTCTCGTTCAGGGAACATCCTTTCCGCGGCGTTCTACGACCGCGATACGGAACTCGTTTCGCGCGATCTGCTCGGGTGCGTTCTGGAATGCACCGCACCCGGAGGGAAGGCGTCGGGGATCATCGTCGAGAGCGAGGCGTACATCGGCGAGCACGACCCCGCTTGTCACGCGGCCGCGGGCAGGACGAAGCGCACCGGTCCGCTGTATGGCAGGCCGGGCACCGCGTACGTGTACTTCATCTACGGCATGTACTGGTGCGTCAATGCCGTGACGCGCGCGGAGGGATTGCCGAGCGCGGTGCTGATCCGTGCGCTGGAGCCGCTCGCCGGGATCGACCTTATGCGCGCGCGCCGGGGGCAGGTCCGATCCGATCGCGAGCTCACCAACGGGCCGGGGAAGCTGTGCATCGCTCTTGGCATCGGCCGGGAGCACAACGAGGCCAGCCTGCAGCGCGGGTCGCTGGTCATCCGGGAAGGCGAGCGCGTCGCTGACCGCGAGGTCGTGGTTGCTCCTCGCATAGGGATAAAAAAAGCGGC
This sequence comes from Gemmatimonadaceae bacterium, assembly GCA_050998915.1. Lineage (GTDB taxonomy): Bacteria > Gemmatimonadota > Gemmatimonadetes > Gemmatimonadales > Gemmatimonadaceae > JACDCY01. The sequence goes on along the minus strand of JBPCPS010000141.1, from coordinate 18,952 downwards.
CGACTGGCCGCTTCGATGGTACATAAGGAACAACGATTTCGTGTCGAGGGGCTAGAAGCTCATGGATATTCCAACCGGGATGCAAGCTGTGGGTTATGAGTTCATGAGTCAGGGTGATGGGGGTCTCACTCCGAACCCAAACTCATCAACTCTCACTCACGGCTTGCATCCCGGTGGGAATATTCCAGGAGCCAGGTGACGCTCCGAGGCTCGGCCCTTACCTCGCTACTGAACTTCCAAAATTGAAACGGACACCGACATCTACGCCGACCAGTGGCCCGTCGTTCAGCAGGAACCTCGTGCTCGCCGGAGTCGCCGTGAGCTGCGTGAACAGTGCCGCCCGGGAGAGCTGCGCTTGCACGCCCGCGAGTCCGAGCACCGAGGCGCGGCTGCGCTGATCCTCTATCGAGGTGCGCAGGGAATTATCCGCCGGATTTCCCGCGCTATCGACGGCGGCGATGGCCCGCCCGATCACGTTGAGCGACATGCCCAGCCCGGCATATGGCCGGACGATCCCGAACGCGCGCGGCGACACGACCGCGGCGAATCCAAAGCGCCGGAGATTGCGCAGGTCCACGTCGCGCCGCCCGCCCGTAGCCGCCGGATCGGCCACCGACGTCCGGATGTCGAAGTTCGTGTGGTCCGCGAACACCCACAGCCCGCCGGCGCTGCGCGTGATCAGCCACTCCGCACCGATGCTCGGCGCCCAGGTGCGGCCCGTCTCCGTCGTGCCGACGGACAGCGTCCCGATCTTCGCGCCCCAGAACCACGAGTCACGAAACGGTCGCGATTCCTGCGCCTGCACGGTCGTCGCGAGCAAAGCGGTGATGCCCAACGCGCGGATAATAGAGCCCAGAGGCATGACGTTCCTCATTTGAGAAGTCCGACCTTCTTGCCTACAACCTTGAACGCGGCGATCGCCTCGTCCAGGTCTGCACGGGTGTGGGCCGCACTCACCTGACATCGGATGCGCGCCTCCCCCTGGGGCACGACCGGAAAGCCGAAGCCCGTTACGAAGACGCCCTCCTCCAGCAACATGTCACTCATTCTCATGGCGGTGGCCGTTTCTCCGATGATTATAGGGACAATGGGCGTCTCCCCGGCGAGCGGGGCAAATCCCGCTTCGGTGATGGCAGCGCGGAAGTAATTCGCGTTCTCCCGGAGAGTGGTGACGCGTCCCGGGTTGGCCCGAAGGAAGTTCACCGAGGCTAGCGCGCTGGCCGCGACGGTCGGCGGCAACGCATTCGAGAACAGCTGGGGGCGCGACCGCTGCGTCAGCATGTCGCACAGCGCGGCTGATCCGGCCACGAAACCGCCGGCAGCCCCCCCGAGCGCCTTGCCGAGCGTAGACGTGATCACGTCCACCTCTCCAACCACGCCAAAATGCTCCGGGGTCCCGCGGCCGGTAGCGCCGAGAACGCCGGTCGCGTGCGAATCGTCCACGGCGACGACCGCGTCGTGCTCACGCGCGATCTGCAGGATCTCGGGCAGTCGCGCGATACTTCCTTCCATGGAGAAGACGCCATCCGTCCAGATGACGCGGCGCCGCGCGCTCCGGGCGGCCACGAGCTGCTGCCTTAGGTCATCCATGTCGGAGTGCTTGTACACACCCGTTTCGCACTTGCCGATCGCTTTCGCCAACCGCATCGAGTCGATGATCGACGCATGGTTGAGCGCGTCGGAAACGACGAAGTCGCCCTGCTCGACGATGGTCGCCGTCAGCCCTTCGTTGGCATTCCACGCCGAGACGTACGACAGCGACGCCTCGGTGCCGACGAGCTGTGCGAGCGCCGCCTCGAGATCGCGGTGGATCGTGAAAGTGCCGCATATGAATCGCACGCTGCCGGTGCCGGCGCCGAACTTGTCGAGCGCGAGCTTGCCGGCGTTGACGACTTCGCGCTGGGCGGCGAGACCCAGATAGTTGTTCGACGACAGGATGAGAACCTCGCCGCGGCCTTCCATGATGACGCGCGCGCCCTGCGGCGAGTCGAGGTGGTTGAGGCGTTTGTACACGCCCTCGGCCCGGAGCTGATCGATTCGCTCCTCGATCTGCGCGGTGAACTTCGCGTTCAATGTCATGTGGGATCTCTCAGGCTATCGCGAAAATGACCTTTCCCGCGTCGCCGGACTTGATTGCCGCGATCGCAGCGTCGGCCTCTTCCAGCGGAAAGCGGTGCGTGATCACAGGGGCCGGGTCGAACTGTCCCGAGCGAAGCAGTCTGGTGACCTGGTGCCAGGTGTCGTACATCTTGCGACCGACCACGCCGTAAATGGTGATCCCCTTGAAGATCACTTCCGAAGCGAGATCGATCTCGATCGGCGCCGCCGGTATGCCGAGCAGCTGTACGCGTCCGCCGACGCGCACGAGCGCGAGCGCCTGATGCACCGCCGGATCGACTCCGGACATCTCGAGCACGACGTCGGCGCCCAGTCCGTCGGTCGCGCTCATCACCGCGGCCTTCAGGTCGGCTGGGTGGACCGCCGTGTGCGCACCCATGGTGCGCGCGAGGTCCAGCCTTTTGTCGTTCACGTCGGACGCAATGACCCGCGCCGCGCCAGCCGCGCGGCAAACACCGATGGCAAAGAGGCCGATCGGCCCGCACCCCGTCACGAGCACGATCGCGCCCGGAATGTCCGCCGTGAGCGCGGTATGCACCGCGTTGCCAATGGGATCGTGGATGCCGCCGACGTCGAACGAAATGGCGTCGTCGAGGTGCCACACGTTGCTGGCCGGCATCGCGATGTACTCCGCAAAACACCCGTCGCGATCCACGCCGATGATCTTCGTGTGGGGGCAGACGTGGGCGTTGCCCGTGCGGCAGAGCAGGCACCTGCCGTCAACGATGTGGCCTTCGGCAGTCACGCGATCACCTTCGTGCACGTCGGTGACGAGCTTGCCGACGCGCGTCACTTCGCCGGCGAACTCGTGCCCGACGACGAACGGCGGTTTGCACCTGCTGCTGGCCCAGCGATCCCACTCGTAGATGTGAACGTCGGTGCCGCAGACGCCCGCGCGCCGCACGCGAATGAGGACTTCGTCGTCGCGGATCTTTGGCACGGGCACGTCGCGCAAGACGAACCCCGGCGCCGCCGTGTCCTTCACGAGAGCCTTCACCGGAGCGGTATGTGGATTGTTGTTTGTGGTTCGTCAATGATCATGGTAGGAAAGAAGAAAGCATCCCCGCCGTCAACTGACAAGCAACAAGGAGGTGCGAAACACGATGATCCCGACGCAAATACAAGATGAAGGACGCAACCAAAAACCAAAATCCAAAATCCGGCGTGAAAGATTTGCTATTGCGTGATTGACACGTCGATTCATATATTCGCGTCGATCACGGTTGCAAACATGTTGTTCGTGCAAGCACCGTGATCGTGCAACGTTCGAAGTTGCATTCGCTATGCTCGCCGGTCCACCGGTGGACAGGTGAGAAATTCACTCCTGAATGGAGCGAGACGATGGCAGCCAGAAAGAAGAAGAGCTCGGGTCGGAAAAAGACCGCCGGCCGCAAGACGGCCCGCAAGAGCGCCCGCAAGAGCACGGGCCGCAAGACCGCCCGCAAGAGCGCGCGGAAGAGCTCGGCCAAGAAGCGCAAGCGCTAGAGGCGCTGCCGCCGCTCGTCGGCGGAATAGATGAAGAGGAAAGCCGGCCGGTCGCCGGCTTTTTTCATTAGCGCGAGTATCTCGCAGTGGCCAACTCCATGATCTTCTCGATCAGCTGATCGTATTGCATCCCGGCTTCAGCCGCCGCACGCGCGAACTCGCTCCCGGCCTCGAGGTAGCAGTTGGGGTTCGCTTCTATCACGTAGATTTCGCCCGCGTCGGTGACGCGCAGGTCGATGCGCGCGTAGTCGCGCAGGCGCAGCGCATTGAAGGAATCCACCGCGACCTGCTGCATGGCAACGATCAAATCCTCGCTCACGTCCGTCGGGAATACCGATTTCGTGCCCGCGAACTCGGCGCCGGATTCATCCCCTTCATCGCCCCACTTGGCCGCCCAGCTCGCGATCCGCGGCTTGTCCGGAGGGAATCCCGTGAAGTCCAGCTCGATCACGGGAAGAGCTTCCGGACTGGAATTGCCGAGCACTCCCACGTAGAACTCGCGCCCCTCAATGAACTGCTCGGCGAGCACCGCGGACTTGTACTCCGTCTGCAGCGAGCTCATGGTTTCCAGTAGCTCCTTCACGTCGCGCACTACCGACTTGCCGGTGATGCCGAGCGACGCGTCTTCCTGCGGCGGCTTCACGATGAGCGGGAACTCGACGTCGCCGGCCCAGTCCACGGTGCCGCGAAAGACCGTGGCAAACTTCGGCGTGGTGATACCGTGGAAGGAAAGCACCTTCTTCGTGAGCGTCTTGTCGCCGGCGACGATGAGCCCGGCCGGACTCGAACCGGTGTACCGCAGGTCGAGCAGGTTGAGCAGCGCGGCGACGTTGGATTCGAGCGCGCTTCGCCCGCCGAACGACTCGCACAAGTTGAATAGCAGATCCGGTGGCGACTGCGCCAGCGCCGTGACGACCGGCTGAACCTTGTCGTCTACCACGATCCGCGACGGCTCGTGCCCGAGACGCACGAGCGCGTCGTCGATCTGGGCAAGCACCGGATCGAGCGGATCCTCCAGCGCGTCCTGCGTGTGCAGCAGAGTGATCTTCATTCGGCCGGCCGTTCTCCAGTAAAGTCGTCGGTGTAACGGTAGTTCATCACGACGGCGGTGCCGAACGCCGTAAGCTCGATGAGCGTGGACGCCTCGCGGCCCCGGACCGCGAGGCCGAGCGTTTCCGCGCGATCGGCGATCAAATCCACGAACTTGCGCACGACCGTGGCAGGCTCCCCCGTCCAATACGCGATCCGTCCCGCGATCTCGCGCCGGTGCAGGCGGATGAACTCGCCGGCGCGGTCCTTGTCAGGCATGTCCGACGCCTTCCCGAAAAGCGTGCGCAGGTCGCCATCGAAGATACGCGGATCGCTGACCGGAAGGGGGTCGTCCATGTCGCGGTAATGCTCGGCCACCGTGTAACGCATCGCTGCGACAGGAAGGTCGTCGTCGGTGAGCTCGGGAGTCTCCGGCTGCGTTTTGCCGACCTCACGCATCACCGAGTCGATGTACTCGAGCTTTCGAAGCGCTCCCCAGCCCTCGTAATCGGCGCGCCAGTCGATGTCGGGCGTCAGCCACACGGCGAACGTCTCCGCGAAATCCTCGTCGGGGTGTTTCTGCGCGTACCAGCCGAGAATGTGGCGGACGTATTGGTGCGTGAACGGATCGGACCGGTACCGGTCCCGGTAGGGCCGGGAGTACGGCCCGAACACCTCGTGCCAGTCGGCGCGGTCGTGCAGGCGGTAGGCGTAGTTGAAAGCGTGCCCGGCTTCGTGGCGAAGAAACCGCATCACATCGTTCTCGTTCTCGATCTCGAGCGCGAAGTCTTCCTCGATGCGCGCAAGCCGCGGATCCGCGAGATAAAAGGGAACGCCGATGAGCGGCGTGCCGTCGGGGCACCCCCACTGGTCGCTGAGGTACACGGGCGGACGGAACGCGAGGCCGCGCTGATCGAGCTCCACGTACAGCTGGGTGACGAGCTTCTCGAGGACCGTCCCTTCCAGGGAAAGGCCGATGTCCGAGATACGCTGCGAGAGGAGCCGCTCGCGCTCGACTTCCCAGTCGCCGTCAGAGGTCACGTTGGCGCCTATGGGCAATGGTCATACCGCCCAAGGATGCAGAAAACCCCGCCGCTGCGCGCGACGGAGTCTGTGGTGTCCCAAAGAGGACCGGCTGCCGGTTCTATTCCTGCTGCCGGTTCTTTCCTATAGTAGTGGCGTCAGGCAGCCCGGACTTTGGCGGGCGCCGTTTCCACGGGGGCGGGTCCCCAGACGTACTCGAGGACCACGGGGACGGGCTCGGATCGCTCGCCACGCGAGATGACGATGCCGATCGGCTCGAACGCTTCAGACTTGACACTCGATTTCTTCATGTGGCCTCGTAGGGTGCTGTGTACGCCCCCACAAAGGCACGGCCGGTGCCAAGTGCCTCGGTTAACCTAAGTCGTTAATTAACAAAGAGTTAGCCTGATACATAGGAGCTGCGACCAACTGAAAGTGTCGCATACTGACACGTTTTCGGCTTCCACCTGTGTCGATACGTTACGCGGCGGCTTTCCGAGCGAGGAAGCTTCGGGCCGTCCCGCTCTCCCGCTCGACCGCTACTGTCCACCCCGAATAGCGCGCCCGAAGCTCGTCCACGGTGAGAGAGCCGCTGCCGTTGAGAATGGTCTCGAACAGGTGAACGCCGCCGGCTTTCGTTGCGTGCTGCAACAGCTCGATGACGCGCGTCCGGTCGTGGGGCGTCAATGACGCGAGGCTGTCGCTGGGACACACCACGGCGGTCAGGGGCTTGGGCGACCAGGTGCCAAGGTCCGCGACACACGCGTGGATGCGGGAGTTGAGGCCTGCGGCGGCGGCCGCTGCCACGACGCGATCGACGCAGTCTTCTTCCTCGTTGATCGCGGTTACCGCGCAACCATGCGCGGCGAGATAGATCGCGGCGCGCTCGCACTCCGCGCCGGTGACGAGCACGTGAGTGTCGGAGCCCGGCTTGATCTCGCGAACCAGCGGGCCGTCCGGCGCAATGCCCCACGTCTCCGGCTTGCGATACTCCGCCAGCCGCTTGAGCCGCTTGCGCTGCCAGGTGGTGTACTTCGGAAGCTTGATGCGGCGCGCGATCAGCCGGTCGACTTCAGCGCACAGCGATAGCTCTTCCGGCTCGTATTGCGCCTGCGAGCGGAGCGCGGTGACCGCTTCGTCGGCGATGCCGAGCAGCGAATGCCGCGACACCGAGTCCTTGTAGCGCTCGATCTCGGACTCGACGAAGACCTGGTATTCGTGCCTTAACGACCGGAGCACATGTTGCGGCATCAGCACTTCCGAAAAATCCAAAGGTAGGACACCCGGTGCACCGCGCAAGTAAAATAAATCAGCGACGTCAGTCGAGTGCCTGTAGCAGCGCGCCTTTGATGTAGCCTGTTTCCGGAATGGTGAGGATCTCCGGATGGTCGCTCGGCTGGCCGGTGAGCGCGCGGATCGCCAGCGTCCTGCCGGAATCGGCGGCGGCCTCGAGCAGCATCTGAAGAAAAAGCTCCCGGCTGAGATGAAAGCTGCAGCTCGCCGTAAAAAGGTAGCCGTCCTCGGCCAGGAGCCTCATCCCCCGCAGGTTGATCTCCTTGTATCCGCGCATGGCGCCGGCGAGCGATTGTCTCGTCTTCGCGAACGCGGGCGGGTCCAGCACGATCGTGTCGTACCGCTCGCGGCGGGCGTCGGCCGCGCGCAGAAAGTCGAACGCATCCGCTTCTACGAAGTCGATGTTGGTGGATCGGTTCAGCGCCGCGTTCAGCCGCGCGCGCTCGAGCGCCGGCGCGGAGGAGTCGAGCGCGGTAACTGTGTCGGCACCGCGCGCGAGATGCAGCGCGAACGAGCCGTGATAGCTGAAGCAATCGAGTGCCCGGCCGCGGGATACCGTACCCGCAAGAGCGCGGTTCTCGCGTTGATCGAGAAACGCACCGGTCTTTTGCCCGTCCCACGGCGCGGCGAGGTAGCGCACGCCGTTCTCTTCAACTTCGATCTCGCGCGGCACCTCCCCGTGGAGCGCTTCGACGGCGCGCGGCAGACCTTCACGCGTGCGGACCGGGACGTCGTTGCGCGCGAGGATCCCCGCGGGGTGGAGCAAGTCGACGAGCGCCTCGATGATCTCCCTGCGGTAGCTGTCGATGCCTGCGCTGAGCAGCTGCACCACGACGTATTCCCCGTACCGGTCACAAACCAGCGAAGGACAGCCGTCGGCCTCGCCGTGCACGAGGCGGTAGGCCGTGGCCTCGGCGGCCACTGCCGCGCGGCGGCCGATCGCCGTCGCCAGACGGCGGTGCCACCACCGTCCGTCGATCTGGGCGCGCGGATCGGTGTCGATCATGCGGAGCGATATCTCCGACTTCGGGCTCCAGAGCGCGACGCCGAGAGGTCTTCCCTTGGCGGATGTCACCAGCACGGTTCCAGCGGGGGCCTCCGGGCGCTCGAGCACGTCGCTGCGGAAGATCCACGGGTGGCCGGCTTCCCAGCGCTTCTCGCCCTTCCGGTTGACGATGACCGATTCCACGAGCTAAAGTTAGCGCGCCGGGGGCCAACGCAGGTGCCGCGGTTATTGCATTGGAGCGCATAGTGCGAATGCTTCCGATCTTCAATTTTGCCGTAGGCGCCGCCGCGGCCCTGCTAGTCATGCGCCAGCGGCGCACCTACAGACAAGCGCTTCGGCTCGGCGCGGCGACGCTCGAGACGCTGTTGAACGCGATCGACGCGAACGACGAGGAGACCGGCCATCACGTGCGCCGGGTGGCGCATTACGCGCTCGAGCTGGCGGACGCCGCCGGGCTTTCGGAGCACGAGAAGCGCAGCGTCGAGCGGGTCGCGCTTTTTCACGACATCGGCAAGGTCCACGAAGCGCTGTTCGACATCCTGCACGATACCTCGAAGCTTTCACCCGAGGCGCGGCGCGAGATCATGACTCACCCCAAGCGCGGTGCGGAGGTGCTCCGGCCCCTGGCAGCGTTCTACCCCGATCTGCCCGCGGGCGTGCTCGCGCACCACGAGCGTTGGGACGGGACCGGATACCCACGGGGGTTGAAAGGGAGGCGGATTCCGCAGTCGGCGCGGATCGTCGCGATCGTGGACGCGTTCGACGCGATCACGCAACACCGCCGGTACAGCCGCGCGCACAGTCTGCGCTTCGCGACCGAAGCGCTGTTAGCGGGGCGCGGAACGCACTTCGACCCCGATCTGGTGGACCTGTTTCTCTCGCCGATGGTGCAGGAGTGCGTCGCCGACATCCGGATCACGCCGGGTGGGCGGGTCAAGGGAAAAAACCGCCGCAGCGAGCAGATTCAGTCCGCGCCCGACCTCATCTTCCGATGGCGTCCCGCAAAGCCCGCGCGGCGGTCTCGACGTCGGCGGCGCCGAAAAGCGAGCTGAGCGCCGCGACCCCGGCGAGGCAGGGGCAAGCATCGAGAACTTCGCGAGCATTGGCCACGGAGATTCCCCCAATCGCGACGGCCGGCACGCCGGCGAGCCGCTGCAGCTCCGTGATCTCCCCGAATTCCAACGGTGAGCCGGCGTCGGCTTTCGATTCCGTACAGAAAACGGGCCCTATCCCGACGTAGTCGGCCCCGCGCGCCGTCTCCAGCTCCGCGCGTGATCCGAGCGAAGCGCCAATGATGAAAGCCGGAGGGGCGAATGCGCGGATCGGCGCGATGGGAACGTCGTCCGCGCCGACGTGCACCCCGGCCGCTCCGGCCATGATCGCGATGTCCGCGCGATCGTTCACCAACACGGGGACCGGGAGCGCCGGAACCAGCTGCTTCACGATGTCGAGAAGATCGCGAGGTGAAGCCTGCTTGGCTCTCACCTGCACGATGGTCGCGCCGCCGCGCACTGCGGCCGCGACCCGGCCGATCCAGACGCCAAGATCGGATTCAGGCTCGTCCGTGACCGCGATGAGCCGGAGCGACTCAGCGCTTACGCGGGGCAGCTGGTGCGGCAGTGGGGGATGCCGCCCCGGCGCGCGCGGCAGCGCGCCGGTTGCTGTCGGCGCGGAGCCTCGCTCGCACGGCGTTGTGCTCGTCGAGCGTACGCCTGAATTCGTGGTGGCCGTCGGGGTAAGCCACGAAATAGAGGTAGTCCACGTTCGCGGGGAAGAGCGCGGCGCGTAGGCTCTCGCCGCCCGGCGACGATATCGGCCCCGGGGGAAGTCCGGGATACTTGTAGGTGTTGTACGGCGAGTCGATCTCCAGGTCCTTGAACGTCACACGCTCGGCATGCGCCCCGCGCGCGTATTGCACCGTCGGATCAGCCTGCAGCGCCATGCCGATCTTGAGCCGGTTGTGGTACACGGCGGAGATTATCGGCCGCTCCTGCGGCAGCTTGGCTTCCTCCTCGATGATCGACGCGAGCGCGACGATGTCCTGCCTGTTCATCGCCAGCTGCGTGAGCCGCGCGTCCCATTTCGGATCCCACTCGCGCTCGAAGCGCCGGACCATTTCGGCGATGGCGCGCGCGGGATCGGTACCTTCGGGGAACGCGTAGGTGTCCGGGAAGAGATAGCCCTCCAGCGTCGGTGTAGGGACGTTCAGTCGGCGAAGAAGCGCAGTGTCCTTCGCCGCGGCGATCACGGAATCGGGGGGAACGTCGAGCGCCTTGCCGACCAGCTCCGCGATCTGAACGAGCGAGAGGCCTTCCGGTATCGTCACGCTCCGCACCAACCCGCGCCCGCCGATCAGCGCCCGCATGATTTCGGGCCACGGCGTCCCGCGCTTCATGAGATACGTGCCGGGCTTGAGCGATCGGTCGTTGCCCGCGATGCGTCCATAAATGCGAAAGCCCGTGGAGGAAGAGATCAGGCGCGCAGCGGCGAGCGATTCGGCGGCGATGCGCATCGTCGAACCTTCGGGAATCACGACGCGGATCGGCGGTCCTTGCGGGCGGCTGCAGCCGAGCACCAGCGACACCAGCAACAGGAGGCGAATCACGTCTCGCCCCCTCGCGGCGCCGAATCGAGCGCGTACTGCAGCAGGATCGCGGCGGAGAGCGAATCGACGTCGCCCTTGCGGCCTCGGGTGCTCCCGCCCATTTCGCGGACCGCGCGCAGCGCCGCGGCGGTAGTGAACCGCTCGTCCACGAACCGCGCCGGCAGACCCGTGCGCTTCTCCAGCTCCCGCGCCAGCGCGCGCACCTCCGCGGTGCGCTCGGTCTCGTTCCCCTCGCCGTCGAGCGGCAAGCCGAGCACGAACTCCCGCACGCCCAGCTCGCGGGCGCGAACGACGATCTCGTTCACGGGGACACGCTTCCCGCGGCGCCGCGCGATGAAGCCGGCCGGAGCCGCAATCATCGCGGACGGATCGCTGACGGCGATTCCGATCCGCCGCTCGCCATAGTCTATCCCCATGACCCGTCGCTCCTCCGTGGCTTCAGCCACCCTGAGCCATCTGCACGAAGAACTCCTTGTTGTCCTTGGTGCGCTTCATCTGCTTCAGCAGGAATTCGATCTGCTCCGCTTCCGGCATGTCCGACAGAAAGTTGCGCAGCAAAAAGACGCGGTTGATCTCGGCTTGCGTCAGCAGCAGTTCTTCCTTTCTCGTTCCCGACTTCAGGATGTCGACCGCCGGGAAGATTCTCCGGTCCGCGATCTTCCTGTCGAGCACCAGCTCCATGTTGCCCGTTCCCTTGAACTCCTCGAAGATGACGTCGTCCATCCGCGAGCCCGTCTCGACGAGCGCGCTCGCTATGATGGTGAGCGAGCCGCCGCCTTCGATGTTGCGCGCCATCCCGAAGAATCGCTTCGGCTTGTGCAGCGCGGTCGCCTCGACTCCGCCCGACAGGATCTTACCCGAGTGCGGCGCGACCGTGTTGTGCGCGCGCGCGAGGCGGGTGATCGAATCGAGCAGCACGACTACGTCCCGGCCGTGCTCTACCAGTCGCTTGGCCTTCTCGAGCACCATGTCGGCAACCTGCACGTGACGATCAGCCGGCTCGTCGAAAGTCGAGCTGATCACCTCCGCGCGAACCGCGGTCGCGATCATCTCGGTCACCTCTTCGGGCCGCTCGTCTATCAATAGGACGATTATGGTCACCTCGGGGTGATTTTCCGCGATCGCGTTCGCGATTTTCTCGATCAGGATCGTTTTTCCGGCCCGGGGAGGGGCGACGATCAGCCCTCGCTGCCCTTTGCCGATCGGCGCGATGATGTCCACGACCCGCATGCTGAGATCTCCGTCTTGGGTCTCGAGACGGAGGCGCTCGTCCGGGTACTTGGGGCGCAGGTTGTCGAACGCGACGCGGTCCCTGGCCCGCTCGGGGTCGTCACCGTTGATCTGCTCGACCTTGAGCAGGGCGAGGTATTTCTCCCACGGTTTGGGGGGACGGACCTGGCCGTACACGCCGTCGCCCGTCCGCAGGTTGAAGCGCTTGATCTGCGAGGGCGAGACGTAAATGTCGTCCGGGCCGGGCAGGTAATTCCAATTCTGGCTGCGGAGGAAGCCGTATCCCTCGGGCAGAAGCTCGATCACGCCGTCGCCGCGCAGCGTGATCTTCGTGTCGAGCAGGCTCTGCTCGATGCGAAAGATCAGCTCCTGCTTGCGCAGCGTGCCGACGTTCGGGATCGCCAGTCCGTCGGCCATCTGCTGCAGATCCGTGACCGACTTGCGCTTCAAGTCGGAGATGTCCACCTGCGGGGGGATTGTCGTCATGACGAGCGCGTGGCGCTCAGCAGATTCAATGGAGGAGAGTTGGTGCGGGAGGGGGTGTCGCGCGGGGTGCCAGGGGAGAAGGCACGTTCAGTGCCTCCGAAGCGCCGAACCTACGTCAGCCCGGCGCCAGGGTCAAGCTAGAGCCGGATGTAGCGGAACGGATTCTTTTTCATGTCGGCGATGAGCTCGTCGAGCTGCCGGCGGAGCGCGGCCAGCTCCTCCTGAACCGCCTTGTCGTTCATCGCCCGGCCCGCGGTCCCGCGAGACTGGTCCAGTGCCTGCTGCAATGCGGCCACCTCGTCGCGCACGCCCTGCACGGCGACTGCGAGCGTCTTGTCACTCCGGAACTTGCCAACGCTCCCGCGGTCCGACGTGACGAGGAGCCGGATGGAGTCCACGTCGGCGCGGATCGCGCCGAACCGCGCGCCGAATTTGGGATCGTTGATGATCATGCCGACCGTTCCGCCGCCGCGACTGACGCGCGCGTGGAAGCGGGAGAAGTCGGCCCCGACGCGGCCGATGTCGCGCGGCCCTTCCACGGCCATCGCGCCGAACGTACCGCGCGCAATCTTCATGTCCGCCACGACGGCGGTGATTTCTTCCTTCAGGGAGTCGAGGTCGCGTCCCACCGTCGCCATCTGCGCCATCACCCCTTCGGACGCGCGGAACGCGCCGGCGTAGAGTGTGTCGCCAGGCTGCGCCTGCGGGGCGGCGCTCGACCCCGCGGCGATGCCGAGCACGGGCGTACCGAGGAACGTCCCGAGGGGGCCGATGTGCACCGGCGAGTCCTTCCGGATGAGGGGCATCGCGCGCTCGAGCACGGCCGTCTCGATCAGCAGGCGCTCGGTGGTATCGGTGGAGGGCGACCGAAACGCAATGCTCGTGATCTTGCCGACCTTCTTGCCGGACAGGTAGACGTCGCCGCCTTCGAGGAGGCCGCCCGTCTCGTCGGCAGCGACAAACAGCGTGACCTTCTTTCCGCGGACTCCGCCGACCTGCGCGAACAGCATCACGACCGCGATGATCGCGGCCACCACCCCGAGCCCCACCAGTCCGATGGTGAGCTCGCGCCAGCGGGTTACTTGGGCCATGCCGCCACTATCGCTTCGCCCATTCGCGCCAGCGTGAGGTTGGGCTCGTTGTCCAGGATCCAGCGCTTGTCCGCGTTGTCCCTGGTGAGCACGCACGCGACCACGCGGTGCCGCAGGTAGAACAGCGAGCATTCCGTTCGCACGGTGTCGCCGAGCCCCGTCTTGCGCGCGGATCGGACGTTCCCCGCGAACCGCTGGAGAAAGCGATAATCGTCGCCGTTCTCGAGCGTCTGCAGCATCGCCGAGTCTGCTGCGGGACTCACCGCCTTTCCCGCCGCGAGCAGCTCGAACAGGCGGGCCATCTCGTTGGGAGTGGTAACGCCGAGTCCGTACTTCACCGAGCTATCCATCGCGACGCTCGAGCTTCGCAGGAAAGACTTCGAGTGGACCTTGGTATTGCGAAGCCCGAGTGACTCCATCTTGTCCCATACCCGGCGGATGATGATGCGGTCCAGCAGCAGGTTGGTAGCTGTATTGTCGCTGATCGTCGCCATCAGCCACGCGGCGTCCGCCACCGTGATGACCATTCCGTCATGCAGGTGCTGGAGGATTCCGGTGCCCGGGACCTTGTCGATCCTGAGGACGGTCAGCTGATCATCCGGTGACAGCTGACCTTTCGCGAGGAGGTCGTAAACCGTGACGAGGATCGGGACCTTGATGAGGCTCGCGGTGGGGAACGTCTCGTCGCCGCGCGCGCTCAGCCGGGCTCCGGTCTCGAGATCCACCACGCTGTATCCGACGGTCCCGTGGTGGGCCTGAACGAGCGAGTCCAGCGTCCGGCGGAGGGCCGTGGTGTCGGGGCGGAAGGCGGGGTGTTGGCCTTGGCCACCGGCAGCTACGGGCAAGACCAGCGCGGCCCCGAGCGCGAGCGCTCGAAGTGTACGGCCGCAGTTGGCCGCTAGCTGATAGCTGTTAGCTGTTGGCTCCAAATGCGCGCGGCGGGACTCGAACCCACGACCTTCTGCTCCGGAGGCAGACGCTCTATCCAACTGAGCTACGCGCGCGAAGATCGGACTGGAAGGGAGTTTCATTCTAGCTGTTGACGGGCGTGGAATCAACGCGCGTGGCGCGATTAAGTTTGCCGCATGAGCGCATCAGCACGCAAACACATCACCGTGATCCCGGGCGACGGGATCGGGCCGGAAGTGGTCAAAGCCGCCCTCCGCGTCATCGAGGCCGCGGGGATCGAGCTCCAGATGGACGAATGCGAGGCCGGCGCCAAGGTTTTCGCCAAGGGCAATGCGACCGGAGTCCCCAAGGAGACCATCGACTCCGTGACCCGCACCGGGGTCCTCCTCAAAGGCCCGCTGGAGACGCCAATCGGCTACGGTGCAAAAAGCGCGAACGTGACTCTGCGGAAGCTGTTCGAGACCTTCGGCAACATCCGACCGGTGCGGACGCTGCCGGGAGTAAAAACCCCGTACAGCGACCGCAACCTCGACATCGTGATCGTTCGGGAGAACGTCGAGGATCTGTACTCGGGCGTCGAGCACATGCAGACGCCGGGAGTCGCCCAATGCCTCAAGCTCATCTCGCGGAACGGCTGCGAGAAGATCGTGCGGCTGGCGTTCGAGTTCGCTGTCGCCCAGGGGCGGCGCACGGTGCACTGCGCGACCAAGGCGAACATAATGAAGCTCACCGAGGGAATGCTGCAGCACACATTCGAGGACATCGCGCCGGAATATCCGGGCATTCAGCCGAAGCACATCCTCGTGGACAACTGCGCCCACCAGCTCGCGATGCGGCCGGAGCAGTTCGACGTGATCGTCACCACCAACATGAACGGCGACATCCTCAGCGATCTCACCTCGGGATTGACCGGCGGGCTCGGCTTCGCGCCGTCGGCCAACATCGGCAGCCGCGTCTCGATCTTCGAGGCGGTGCACGGCTCGGCGCCCGACATCGCGGGGAAGAACGTGGCAAACCCGACGGCGCTGCTGTTCAGCGCGGCGATGATGCTGCGGCACATCGGCGAGGGAGCAGCCGCTACCGCGATCGAGCACGCGGTGGTCTACACGTTCGAGCAGGGAATACACACCGGCGACATGCTCGGCAAAGGCAACCCCGTCTCCACGACCGGTTTCGCCGACGAGGTGATCGCCAATCTGGGCAAGCGATCGTCGATCGGCGCGCAGCGCGAGCACGGGCACTTTCGGGTCCCGGCAATGGTCGAGTCTGTAGAGTGCGTCAGTCCGAAGTCACGCCGCGTCGTCGGCGCCGACGTATTCGTGGAATCGTTGCTGATGCCGGGTGAGCTCGGGCGGAAGGTGGAGCGCCTGGTGGCCGATTCCACTGTGAAGCTCGCCGGAATCGCGAATCGCGGCACGGCCGTATATCCCGAGGTGGAAGCCAAGGTCGGGCTCGTCGATCACTACCGCTGCCGGTTCGTCTCGCGTGACGCGGGGAAGGACGTAGACGATGCGCAATTGATGGATCTCTTGCGGCGACTCGCCGGGGAGATGAGCTGGATGCACGTGGAGAAGCTGCAGCAGTTCGACGGCGAGGACGCGTTCAGCAAGTCCGCGGGGCAAGCGTAGCCCGCGATGCCGGACTGGGTCTGGCGCTCGTTCCCCGAGCTCACCGCGGACGAGCTGTACGATATCTTCGTGCTTCGGCAGACGGTCTTCGTGGTCGAGCAGAACTGCGCGTACCTCGACGCCGACGGCGTGGACCGTCACTCCCGGCATCTATACAGGCGGAATGACGCGGGACTGATGATCGCGTACCTCCGCCTGGTCGATCCCGGCGTGAAATACGAGGAGCCGTCCATCGGGCGCGTCACCACCCATCCGAACGTCAGACGTACCGGTGTCGGCCGGGAGCTCATGACGGAAGGACTTCGCGGTGCGGACAAGTATTTTCCAGGGGCCGCGGTTCGCATCGGCGCGCAGCGCTGGGCCGAGAATTTTTATCGCTCGCTCGGATTCGAGTCCGTGGGTCGCGAGTACATGGAAGACGACATTCCGCACGTGGAAATGCTGCGGCAGTAATCCTCAACGGAGGATGACCAGTGACTGGGCAAACGTACGACCGGCGGGCGTTCATGGAATACTTCGCGGCCGCGGGACTCGGCTCCACGTTGCTTCCGAGTGTGTTATGGTCCCAGGTCGCGGCCGGCGCCGAGATCACCGCCGCTACCGTGAAATGCGCGGAGGAATTGGCCGGTCTCAGCTTCGACGACGACGAGCGCGAAATGATGGTCGCGGGGCTCCGCACGAACGAAGCGCGGATACGCTCGCTGCACGAGATCGAACTGGCGAACGGCGAGTCGCCGGTGCTGACGTTCAATCCGCTGCCGCCCGGGAAGAGCATCCCGCCGGAGCCTCGGCGCGTGGCCGCGCCGCCCGCGCGAATTCGCGCCGTCCCCCGCGATCTGGAAGAGCTGGCTTTCGCGTCCGTCGCCGAGCTCGCCGCGCTCGTGCGCGCGCGGCGCATCACGTCGACGCAGCTCACCGAGATGTATCTCGGGCGGATCCGGCGGCTCGATCCGTCGCTCCATTCGGTCATCACGCTCACCGAAGACCGGGCCCGGGCGCAGGCGCGGGCCGCGGATCTCGAGCTGGCGCGCGGCCGATACCGCGGGCCACTGCACGGAATTCCGTGGGGGGCCAAGGATCTGCTGGCCGTGCGCGGTTACAAGACGACGTGGGGCGCCGGCCCGTACCGGGACCAGGTGATCGACGAGGACGCGACGGTGGTGAGGCGGCTCGACGCCGCGGGCGCGGTGCTTCTGGCCAAGCTGTCGCTGGGGGAGCTGGCGCAGGGAGACGTGTGGTACGGCGGGATGACGCGCAATCCATGGAAGCTGGACCAGGGGTCGAGCGGATCGTCGGCCGGACCCGCGGCTGCCACGGCGGCCGGGCTCGTCGCATTTGCCGTAGGCAGCGAGACGCTGGGATCGATCTCGTCGCCCTCGACACGCTGCGGCGTCACCGGGCTCCGGCCGACGTACGGCCGCGTTCCCAAGACGGGCGCGATGGCGCTCTCGTGGACCATGGACAAGATCGGCCCCATCTGCCGCACCGCGGGAGATTGCTCGCTCGTGCTCGAGGCGATCAGCGGCGCCGACGGATCGGACGCCAGCGCGAGCGCGCCGCCGTTCGTCTCGAACCCGCGCCTGCGCTCGAACGACGTCAGGGTGGGGTACTTCAAGAGCGCGTTCGATGTGCCGGAGATCGATCCCGCGAATCGCGAGCGGACGCTGCACGGAACCAAAACCTTCGACGACGCCGCGCTCGACGTCCTGCGGGGACTCGGCATCTCGCTGATCCCGGTGGACATGCCGCAGCTGGCGTACGACGCCATGCGTATCATCCTCACGGCGGAAGCGGCCGCGGCGTTCGATTCTCTCACGCGATCGAATCGTGACAGGGAGCTCGTGCAGCAGACCCGCAACGACTGGGCGAACACTTTTCGAGTGGCTCGCTTCATCCCCGCGGTGGATTACATCAACGCCAACCGGCTCAGGTCCCGCGCGATCGCGGAGTGGGACAGGCTCTTCGAGACTGTGGATGTAATCGTGACGCCGACTTTCGTCGCCGGGTTCCCACAGCTCGTCGCGACGAATCTCACCGGTCACCCGGCGATAATCCTGCCGCACGGATTCCAACCGGACGGTACTCCCGTCTCGTTAACCTTCCTCGGGTCGCTGTTCGGGGAGGCGCGGCTGCTGGCCGTGGCCGGCGCCTACCAGCGTTCCACGGATTTCCACCGGCGCCACCCTGAGATCTAGGCGGATGCATGCGGGGTCTTGCCTACCCGCAAACGATTATGTATCATATCCGGCCGCCTCCAGATGTTTACGGGCGGTGTTTACCGGTTTCCGCCAGTTTCGCGGGCCTGCAAGGGCCGGCGAGCACTCATATGCGTCGCGGCGGTTCGCGACAGAAAAAAGTGAAAAAAAGTATCGTCGGCTCCCGTTGAGCCGTCTGTAAGAGTGCGGCTGCCGACCGGCGGACGCAGCGCGCCGCGGCATCACTTTTCTCCTGCAGGAGTGTGTTATGAAGCAAAGGCTGGCCTTGGTTGTTATCGCGACCGTCGCGGTTTCCGCGTGCGTGGACGCGCCCACCACCCCGACGTCGCTGGAGATACCGGCGAGCTTCAGTTCTGGCGCGTCCGACGCTATCCCTGGTCGCTTCATCGTCACGCTTCGTGATGGAAGCAGCCCCGCTGGCGTTGCCCGGGAGCACGGCGTGGCCCCCGACTTCGTGTACACGGCCGCGCTCAACGGATTTGCCGGCTCGATGTCGGAAGCCGCCCGCAGCGGGCTGCTCCGCGATGCGCGCGTGTCACGCGTGGAGCCCGATGGAATTGCCCGCGCTTCCACCACGCAGTCCGGCGCAACCTGGGGTCTGGATCGGATCGACCAGCGCGCGCTGCCGCTCAGCGGCACGTTCACCTACACGAACACGGGCAGCGGCGTCACCGCTTACATCATCGATACCGGAATCGACTACGGCCACGCTGAGTTTGGCGGGCGCGCAACGTTCGGTTACGATGCCTTTGGTGGCAACGGCGACGATTGCAACGGGCACGGTACGCACGTGGCGGGCACGGTCGGAGGGTCGACGTACGGCGTAGCCAAGG
>JBPCPS010000065.1:0-3237 GCA_050998915.1 Gemmatimonadaceae bacterium | reverse complement strand
GACTGCTCGGGGTATGGTGACCGAACCGCTCGCAAGATCGCGGCGGCGATCGCGCGCGCGGGGGGATGCGTGGTCAGCGGCATGGCGCGCGGAGTTGATGCGTGCGCGCACCGCGCCGCGCTGGAGGTGGGCGGTAGAACGGTCGCGGTGCTCGGCACCGGGGTGGACGTGCCGTACCCGCGCGGTCACGCGCGGCTGCATGCGCAGATCGCTGAGCACGGGCTTGTACTGTCAGAGTCGGCGCCCGGGGCCGCCGCTTTCCGAGGGTGCTTCCCGAGGCGCAATCGAATCATCGCCGCACTTGCCCAGGTAACGATTGTCGTCGAAGCAGGCCACAAGAGCGGCGCCCTACTAACGGCGAAGAACGCGCTCGATCTTGGCCGCACGGTCGCCGCGGTGCCGGGTCCCATCGATTCACTGAACAGCGCCGGCACCAACGAGCTCCTACGCGACGGCGCCCACGTGATCGCCACAGTGGACGACGCATTGGCTCTCGCCGGTTTCCCGTCCGCCCCCGAGCTGCCGCTCCCTGACTTGAGCCAGGCGGAGCGCGCGGTCTGGGATGCATTGGGAAAAGGCGCAGCCACCCTCGACACGATTGCGATCCGCAGCGCGATGCCGCTCCGCGATTGCATGTCCGCCATGACATCCCTCGAGCTGCGCAACCTCGCGAGCTCTGGCTACTCCGGCGAATACCGCCGCAATTGAAGTGCTGCTAGTTCGGTGCGAGCAGATCCTTTGTTGTTCCCGCCGGGTGGGCGCCGCCAGGTCCCCGCAGGCCGCGTCTTAGCGCGCGTAGTTTGCGCGCGTAGCGGCCGAAGGGGATTTGGCAGCCCCCACCCGGCACGCAGTTAAACGAAAAAGCACGCGAGCTGGGCGGGTATATTGGAACGTGCCCCCTCGCCACCTGTACGTGCACGTTCCCTTCTGCGCCCGGCGCTGCGCGTACTGCGACTTCTCGATCGCCGTCCGACGCACGACGCCCGTGGACGAATATCTCGGCGCGCTCCAAACCGAGCTCGCCATGGTCGCCAGGGAAATGAACGTGGAGCATCCGGGGGACTGGACCCTGGACACGCTCTACCTCGGCGGGGGCACGCCATCGCAGCTCGGTGAGGCCATCCCGCGGCTTTTCGACCTCGTCGGCCACAGAACGATGCTCGCGCCCCGGGCCGAAGTGACTATGGAAGCCAACCCCGAGGACGTGACCCAGGCGAATGCCGAATCATGGCGACGTGCGGGCGCGAATCGCATTTCCCTCGGCTCGCAGTCGTTCGACCCCGCGGTGCTCTCGTGGATGCACCGCGCCCACTCGGCGGACCAGATCGAGGTTGCGGTGAAGACTGCACGGGACGCCGGATTCGAGGACATCTCGCTCGACCTCATCTTCGCCGTGCCCCACGCACTGAATCGCGACTGGAAGCACGATCTCGACGCTGCGATCGGTCTCGATCCTTCGCACATTTCCCTGTATGGCCTGACCGTCGAGCCCAGAACCCCGCTCCACCGCTGGCGCGACCGAGGGGAAGTGAGAGAGGCTGGGGAGGACGCGTACGCGAACGAATTTCTACTCGCCCACAACACACTGGCAGCCGCCGGCTACGAGCATTACGAAGTGTCGAATTTCGCGAAGCTTGGCCGCCACTCCCGACACAATTCGGCCTACTGGTCCGGCGCGAGCTACACCGGCCTCGGCCCCTCCGCGCACTCATTCGACGGCGCGCGCCGTTGGTGGAACGTGGCCCCGTACGCCCAGTGGGTCGATCGGCTATCACACGATCTCAGCCCTGTCGCCGATGTTGAAGTGTTAGATGAGGAGAACGTATGTAACGAGCGGATATATCTAGGTTTACGCTCAACCACCGGTGTGCGCGTGGATGCCCGCGAGCTCCCCGAGCTGCAGCCTTGGGTGGACAAAGGCTGGGCTGCTTTTTCCGAGGCCGCGCCTCGAGACCAAGCCCGACAGGCTGCGCCGGAGGGGGGTGCTCCGCAGGAGCGTCTTAGCCGAAGGCGTAGCTCCGGCGGAGCACTCCACCCCGGCGCGGCCAGCGCAGCAATGGTGAGCCCCGGGTCGTCGAAATCGCAGCTCACGCTGACCCCGACCGGATGGCTGCTGCTCGACGAGCTCGCGGCCAGCTTGACGTGGATTCGAAGCCGCTCCTACGTTTGAAATCAATGCCGACCTCAGAGCTATCGGACCGCGAAAAGAAGGTGCTGGAGGCTGTCATCCAATGCTATGTGGAGACTGCCCAGCCCGCGGGCTCACGCGCGCTCGCACGGAAGTTCGGCCTCGGCGTATCGCCCGCCACAATCCGCAATACAATGAGCGACCTCGAGGACAAGGGGTTTCTCTACCATCCGCACACCTCGGCCGGGCGAATCCCGACGGATGCGGCGTACCGCTCCTATGTGAACTCGCTCCTGCCTCCGATCTCGGTAGCGACCGCCGACCACAGGAAGCTCGCGAAGGTTATCTCGGGCGCGGGCTCAGCGATCGACCAGATCCTGCGTCGCGCGGCGCAAAGCCTTGGCGTAATCACGCAGGAGCTTGGCGTCGCGCTCGGGCCTCGTCTGGATCGTAGCATCCTCCGCCGCCTGGACCTCGTTCGGCTCAGCTCCGACCGCCTGCTGATGGTGCTGACGCTGGATGGCGGCACGATGCGCACGATCTTCGTCGAAACCCGCGGGGAAATTGCCGACGTCGCGCTCGCGGAGGTCTCGCGGGTCCTGAACGAGCGGCTCACAGATCTCACCATGGCGCAGGTGCGGGATACTCTCGCCGTGCGACTCCGGGACGCCACCATGCGTCCGGAAGCCAGCGAGCTGCTCAACGTCTTCATCGAGGAAGCGGATCAGCTGCTCGAATCGGCGCTGCCGATCGACGAAGAGTCGGTCGTGCTCGGACAGGCGTCCGTGTTGGCGGAGCAGCCCGAGTTCGCGTCGGGCGACGGAATGCGCCGGCTCGTCGCGCTCACCGAGACCCGGCAGCAGCTTGGAAAACTTCTGCGCACGCGCAGCGGAGTCCCCGGGATATCGATTACCATTGGAAGCGAGCACGACGATCCCGCGCTGGAGAGTTTCACTGTCGTCACGGCCGAGTACACGGCAGGCTCGCTCAGCGGTGTCATCGGCGTCATCGGACCCACCAGGATGCCGTACGAGAAAGTGATCTCGCTGGTGAGCCACACCTCGCGGCTCGTTACCGATCTAATGGACGAAAATGGCTGATTATTACGC
>JBPCPS010000186.1:0-10272 GCA_050998915.1 Gemmatimonadaceae bacterium | reverse complement strand
AGCGCAGACGCGAATAGGGCGTTGGGGCGCAGGACACCTCCGGAGGAAGGTGCCAAGAACGGGAAGCTGCCGGGGTGAGACGTCAAGTGGGGCGGCCACCCCGGGGATGGCCGCCCCGCCAAATCAGCTGTTCGCCCCGCGGCGCTAGGGCTTGGAGGCGATCCGCCGCGCCGGAAGAGCCTTACCGCGGCGCGCGGTCGGGCGCGACCGGCCGGTCAGTGCCGAGAGGTCCCATGCGGCCCGGACGTAATAGTAGGCGCCGTTGATCCCGAATGTGGAAGAGCTGGCGTCGTACACGTAGATGCCGCGCGTCTGGTTGGCGCCTGCCACGCCCGCCAGAGTCGTGTCCGGATACTGATCGGTGATGTTATTACCGCCGATCGTGAACGCGAGGCGATCGAAGAACCTGAAGGAAATCGCGAGGTCCGTTACCCATTTGGCGCCGTACGTCTGATCCAGGGCGGGGTTCGTCGCCGACGGAAATTCGGTGACTTTTCCGAAACGCTGAGTGTGCAGATTCACGCCGAGCGCCCGCAACGTGTAGTTCGCTGTCAGGCTCGTATTGTTGCGTGGCTGGCCGACTTCGATCAGCGCGCGCTGCACGCGGTCGAACAAAGCCGTGCTGACCGCCGTCAGTTGCGAAGGAGTGGGCGCCACGCGCGTAACCGTGGTCTTGTTCTGGTTGTGGCCGGCGGTGAAGCGCAACAGGCCGCGCGGCGCCAGGTTGAGACCGTACTGCATCACTACGTCGAGGCCACGCGTGCGGGTGTCGATGGCGTTCGTGAAATAGCGCGCGCCGGCGACTCCCGTGATCCCGTTGTTCGCCAGCAGCGTCTGCACCGACGTGTGCACGAAGTTTCCCGAAAGCACGATCCGGTTGTCGATCTTGACGCGATAGTAATCCGCCGTGAGCGACAGGTTGGAGAAGGGGCGCGCCGTCAGACCCAGGCTGTAGTTGACGGATTCCTCCGGCTCCAGCTCCCTCGCTCCCAGAAGCGTCGCGCCGGGCGTTCCGACGGCGAACGTGCGGATCTCGAACGGCACGCCGCCGATGAAGTTGGTCGATACGGCGGAGAAATTGGATTGCGACAACGACGGTGCGCGAAACCCGGTCTGCGCCGCCGCGCGAATCGCCAGGCCTGGTATCGGCTCATACCGCGTGGCCAGCTTGCCATCCACCGTGGAGCCGAAATCGCTGTAGTTCTCGGCACGCCCCGCGACCGCAACCAGTAGTTGCGGAAGGACGTTCCCTTCGAGATCGAGGTAGCCGCCAACGTTGGTCCTCGACTCGTTGGCTTCATCTACGGGACGGAATCCCGGGAACACCTGCGCGAACGGCGCGGCCGGACTGCCCGCGCTGGGACCGTCAAGGATAGCGACGCCGCCTTCCTTGTATGAATTTTCGTCTCCACGCTCGAGCTTGTAATTGTCGCGGCGAGCCTCGAGTCCAAACGCAATGTTCACGGGGAAAGGCAGGAGGTTGTCGAACGCGCGGACCAGGTCGAGATTGGTCGTGAGCTGGTTGAATCGCTGGGCACCCGCGTAGAACTTCGTCGGGCTGGTCAAACCCATGGACGTGTTGAGGCTGCTGTCCACAGTGAACTCGAATGAGTTCGTGCCGTAAACTCCGCTCAGATCCCAGCCCCAGCCGGCCAGGCTCCCCTTCACACCGAGAACGCCCGAGCCGTCAAAGATGTCGGCGGCAATTAGGGGCAGAAATCCGTTCGGGTAAATGGCGCGAACTGTCCGGTTGTCGAGCGAGCGCCGGAGGAAGCCGGCGGCCAATCCCTCCCGGCCGCTGATTCCACCTGATCCGTACACGCGCAAGCCATTCCCCAGCGGTAGCGCGGCGTTGACGAACGCCAACTTGTCGGTCGCTTCTGGATCGCCTTGCCAGCTCTGGATATGCCGAAGGTTCTGGCAGTTTACCGTTATGGCAAGGCACTGATTGCTGACGTCGGCGCGCGCGCGATTGGTGCGCTCGCGATCGCGAAACTCGGCGCTCAAGTGGACGAACCCGTCGTCGCGCAGTGCGACTCCGAAGTTCCCGTCGAGCTGAAGCACCCGGCCGTCGCGGAAGTCCCGCTTACCGAACGTTACCTGATTACTCGCGTCGGTCGTGGAGCCGTACGTGTTGGAGCGGCGCTGGCCGACGGTCGCGGACACCGCTGCCTCCGGCGCGGATTTCAGGATGATGTTCATCACGCCGGCGATCGCATCCGAGCCGTACTGGGCGGCGGCCCCGTCGCGCAGGATCTCGATGCGCTCGATCGAATTAGCCGGAATGGCGTTGAAGTCGACGCTCGTCGACCCCCGGCCGACCGACTGGTTCACGTGCACGAGCGCCGTCGTGTGCCGGCGCTTGCCGTTGATGAGCACGAGAACCTGATCCGGCCCAAGTCCCCGCAGAGTGCCGGGCCGGACGTGGTCAGTGCCATCGTTCACCGATGGCCTCGGGAAGTTGAACGAGGGCGCCAGCATCTGGATGATCTGGCTGGTCTCCGTCTGCCCTGTCATCTGAATGTCTTCCGACGTGAGTATGTCGATCGGAGCCGGCGCATCCACCACGGTGCGATCCGCGCGGCGAGAGCCGGTGACCACCACCTGATCGAGCGCGATCCCGGTCCGCCTCAGAGTGAAATCGCGCGATACCGTTTGTCCCGCACCCAGCTCCACATTTGCCTGGGCCGCGCCGTAACCGATCAGTGTCGCCCGCACCACGTAGGTGCCGGCCGGAAGCACGATGCGATAACCGCCGTCCACGCGCGTGGTCGCGCCGGCCTGCGTGCCGAGTGCCCGCACGTTCACCGCGGGGATCGGCTCTCCGGTCTCGACGTCCGTGATCCTGCCCGTGACTGTGCCTGTCCCCTGACCACGAACAGGTTCGGCTGCTGTCAGAAGAGCAGCCGTCAGAGCGATAGCGTGTACGCGGTTTGCGAACGCGAAACGTGACATTGGCAGGCTCGGATTGAGGGGGAGCGCTCTGCGGCGACGAATTCGCATCGGCAGCGCACCCAACATTGGGGGCTGCTCCAAAGGTGTCAATGACAGTGAGGCGTCACGACCGTCCGTCTAGCGGCGGCGTGAGCCTCCCGCGACGCCTCCCAGAACTCCGCGAAGGATTTGTCTGCCGAGTTGGCTGCCGACGGTGCGCGCCGCCTGCTTCGCCATGGTCTCCGCCATTCCCTGCCGGCGGCCGGTGCCCCACAGCCATTCGTTGAGCTTCCCGCCCGCCTGAGTCTGCTCCTTCGCGGGAGGCACCGGTGCCGCCTCGGCCGCGGTCGCCGCGACGCGCTTACCCAGGATCTCGTGCGCCGACTCGCGATTCACGCGCGTGTCGTATCTGCTTCCGACAGGACTGCGCGATCGCACGGCGGCTCGCTCCTCCGGCGTAATGGCGCCGATGCGCGAGCGCGGCGGAGCGATCAGGGTACGCTCGACCGGCATCGGCACTCCTTTCTCCTGCAGCGTGGATACGAGCGCCTCACCCACGCCGAGCTGCGAGATGACCTCAGCGACGTTCAGCTTGGGATTGGCGACGAAGGTTTCCGCGGCCGTGCGCACCGCCTTCTGGTCACGCGGAGTATAAGCGCGCAGCGCGTGCTGGATCCGGTTCCCGAGCTGACCGAGGATTTCATTGGGCACGTCGTCCGGAAACTGCGAGCAGAAGTACACGCCGACGCCCTTGGACCGGATGATTCGCACAACCTGCTCGACGCGTTGCCGCAGCGACGGCGGAGCGTCGTCGAACAGCAAATGCGCTTCGTCAAAGCAGAACACCAGCTTCGGCTTGTCGAGGTCGCCAACTTCGGGCAGCGTTTCGAATAGCTCCGACAGCAGCCACAGCAGGAAGCTGGAGTACAGCCGTGGCTTGAGTATGAGCTGGTCCGCGGCGAGGATGTTGATGACGCCGCGACTGTTGAGATCGGTGCGCAGCAGATCGCCAAGCTCCAGCGCGGGCTCGCCGAACAGCTCTTCGCCGCCTTCGCGCTCGAGCGACAGCAGAGCCCGTTGAATCGCGGCGACAGACTGCGTACTCACCAGTCCGTACTCGGTAGAAATCTCCTTGCGGTTCCCGGCGACGAACTTGAGCAGCGCGCGCAGGTCATCGAGGTCGAGCAGCAGCAGGCCCTGGTCGTCGGCGAGCTTGAAGACGATCTCGAGCATCCCCGACTGCACGTCGTTGAGCTCGAGGATCCTACCGAGCAGGCTCGGACCGATCTCGCTGACGGTGGTCCGCACCGGGTGGCCCGATTTGCCGAGCAGATCCCAAAACACCACGGGGTTGCCCTCGTGGGCGAAGTCCGGGATGCCTATCTCGGCGACGCGCTGCGTAATCTTTTCGCTGCTGGTGCCGGGCATCGCCAGCCCCGCCACATCGCCCTTCACGTCGGCCATGAACACTGGAACGCCGAGCCGGGAGAATCCCTCGGCCAGTACCATCAGCGAGACTGTCTTGCCGGTTCCGGTTGCGCCAGCCACTAGCCCGTGACGGTTGCCATACTTGGCGAGCAGGTGGACCTGCTGCTCACCTTTGCCGATCAGAATCTCGCTCACCGCTTGTCTCCCCGGTTGGCGGCCCACTGCCGCTTAAGCAGTTGAATCTGGCTGGTGTGATACGCGTCGTGCAGAGTGAGCTGCCAGATGCTCTTTCGTCCCCGCGCGGGAACCCCCGCGGCTTGTGCCGCCGAGACACCGCGCTGCGCGCCGACGGCGGTCGCGCCTCCGTGCCAGCTGCCGCGTCCGGGGCGGGGCTGAAAGTTCTCCAGCAACAATGTCTGGATTGAATCGCTCATCGTTTCCCCTCGCTATCTTCCAGGCTCGCATTCCGGTCTTCGCACCGTGCCCATCCAATGGCGGAAGGCTTCGGACGGATCGCCGGTGTACGGCCTGTCGACGTAACTCCTGATCGCCGCCTGAATATCATCGTACAGATAGCCGAAGAAGCGGGCATCCGCATCCAGCTCGGGCCCGAGCGCGGTTAATTCGTTGTATATCGCCAGCGCCTCCTGACGCCGTCCTCGATAGTCGAGGACGAATGCCTGGTTGAGCTGTGCCTTGCGCCGAACCGATGGCCAGGGTGGGCGAATCCACTTCCCGTTGATCGGAAAGGGGAAGTTGACGTCCGGTTGGAGAGCCGCCAGCCGTGACATGATGGTATCGGCCGCTGCGTAGTCGCGGTTCTGCATCAGCCAGCGCGCGCGCATGTAGTCCGTCACCGGATCGCCCGGCGCGATGCGTTCCAGGCGCCGCAGCAGCGCTGCGAGCCGCTCGCGTGGGAACACCTGCGGTGCCCACATCCCGTAGAACTCGTCGAGATTGCCCGCGAGAATCCAGGAAATGTTTGCGCGATTCATGCGCCGTTCCAGCTTGGCCGCCGACACAGGCAGGAAGGACTCAACCGGTCTTACCGTCACGCCTGGGCGAGTTCGCAGCGCTTGAGTCAGCGGCCGCGCAATGGTCCAGTTTACGACTACCGCCCAGCGTCTTGCGGGCGAGGTCGATACCAGGCGCATGACAGAATCCGCCAACGCAGTCGCCCTCGTGAGGTAATCCGTCCGTTGCTGTGGAGTCAGCGCAGCCTCGCGGTCCGCAAATCCGCGGGCGACCAACTGCTCGAGTCCCGTTGCACCGGATGGATAAGAGTACTGTCTCGCGATCTGCGCGGACCTGCGGTCGAGCTGTCCCCGCCACATCGCGTGAGCGGCCGCGGTGTCCCGGGACTGCGCGCTCTCGGCCTGACTGGCACGGAGCGAAGCGGCATAAGGATCAGGGACGCCGGGCGGCGGCCAATCCCGTAAACCGTGTATGGGGATCCGGAATTCCCGGGAATAGCCGAGCGCGACATGAATCTCCGGCTGCGCGGTGTTGAGCGGGCAGCTTCGCGCGAGCCACGAGGTCGCATCGTCCACGATGATGGCATCCGGCCGGACCACGTCGAGCAGCGCGGCGAGGTGGGCGACGGAATAGTCGAGGTTGACCTGGTGGTCGTTCCCTATCGTCGGAATGATCACGACGGTGTTCCTGCGTGACTGTGCCCCGAGCGACCCGCTCACCAGAGCACAGAGGACGACAAGCTGAATCGCCCCGACACACGTCGTGAATCTTCGCATGGGCAGAATCCAGCTGCGTGTCAGTACCGCCAGCTTCGGAGGTCCGCGCCAGCGGGCGCCGTCATGAGCATTCGCTCCACCGCCCACGGCATCACCATCTGCGGATACCGCAGACGCGAGTACGCGTTCGGCCGCATCTGGTCGCCGTTCCAGCAGTGCTCGGCGCGGTCGCCGTAGTCGACCACCGCATCGGCGGGTGGACTGGCCGAACGCAGGAAGTCCTCGACGAGATACACCGCGTTGTTGAGGTAGTAGTTGTCCATGTCGCCCACGTAGATGCGCAGCTTGCCGCGCAGCTTTGGTCCGAGCGTCGCCCAATCGCGCCGCAGGATGTGCGACAGGTCGTAATTCTCACGCCAGTATTCCGCGACGGAGCGGTCGATGACGCCGGTGAGCTTGTTCCAGATCGGCTTCGGGTATCCGTCGGTGCCGACCGGTGAGTATACCGATTCCCAGACGTCCCACTGATCGCCCGACCGACTCTTGGTGCCGAGCGCGAGCTCCCGGTGATTCGTCTGCTCCAGCGTGGTCGAGATCTGCCCGAGATAATTCCGCTGCCCCGGCCGCGGCACGCGCTTGAACGGGCCTTCGCGGTAGTACGCGTTCGAGTCGGAGTAGATGTCAACGACGGTGTACGCCCGGAAGTCGATCGGATCGGGGCAGGCGACCCATGCGCCGTTGTACTCGTCGGGATAGAACAGCTGCACGGCCATCGCTTCCCAGCCGCCAGTCGAGCCGCCGAAGGTGAATCGCGCCCATCCCTGTCCGATGCCTCGGAAGCGGCGCTCAATCTCTGGGATCAACTCGTACTGGATCGCGTCGCCGTACGGGCCGTTGTTAGCCGAGTTGACGGCGTATGAGTCGTCGTAGAATGGGGTGGCATGCTGGATCTCGATAAGCAGCGCGCGCGGGAATCCCGGACCCGTCCAGTCTCTGTAGAATTGAAAAGCGTGCTCCTGCTGGATGCGGTTGTATCCACGCAGGTTGAAGCGCGCGCTGAAGTCGGGGACTAGAGTCGTATCGGGCGGCGTCTCGCGCCAACCGTCGAAGCTGGACGGAAAATGGCCGTGATTGACCATGAGCGGGTAGCGCGCGTCCGGGTGCTCGTTGAATCCCCAGGGGAGCAGCACCCACGCGGCGAGGTACGTGTCGCGTCCCCAGAACCGGGACAGCCGCTCGCTGCGAATGCGGACGTACTTGATATAGTCGGTTTCCTGAAGCGCGAAGTCCGCGACCGGCGGGACTTCCTGGTCGAGCGACAGCCGAATGACGTCACCGCTCCCGGTATTGATTGACGCCGCGCGCGGCGTCGAGTACAGGTTGCCCGGTTTGCGGGCCCAATGTTGTCCTTCGCCCTTGTCGGGCGGCAGCTTGACCGTGTGTCCGTCGCTTCGGCGAAACGTTTCGTAACGATTGATCAGTGCTTGCACGCGATAAGTGCCACGCGACACTCCTGAGAGTGAGCGCAGCGGATATCCGAAAGCGGTGGCGTCCACTACCCGCGTCTCGCCCGGCCTCCATCCGTCCACGTCGATACCGAACACCTGCTGCGTGCCAGGCGCGTCGCTGATCTGGAAGCGAGGTTCGCCTGCCGTGTCCGTGGAGATCATGACCAGCAGGCGGCCGTCGACCGCGGCACTGCTTCGCGTCGCGGGAAAAGTGATCTCGAACCGCGTCTGCGCGTGCGCGGTGGACGCGAAGACGATCAGCGACAAAAAGAGAGCGGCGCGAGCGGTGCGTGTCATCGGAGCTCCGCGAGGGTGTGGATTAGCGTGACAATCCTGCAGGTGCGCGGCGGCAGCTTCAAGGGGTAAGTATGCGATCAGGAAGGACACTACACAGAGTCGCTGTTGCAGTGCTCGGCCCCAGGGCTGCCGCTTACCACCAATCCGCTGGCTTCACCGAAGCACCGTTAGGACACCCTCCGCTTCAGCATCGGCCGCAAATATTGGCCCGTATAGGACGCTTCGAAGTTCGCCACCTCTTCCGGCGTCCCCGCGGCCACGATAGTTCCTCCCCGCAGTCCCCCCTCCGGCCCAAGATCGATGATCCAGTCCGCAGTCTTGATCACGTCGAGGTTGTGCTCGATCACCAGCACGGTGTTCCCACGATCCACCAGCCGGTGCAACACTTCGAGCAGCATCCGAATGTCGGCGAAGTGCAGCCCCGTCGTCGGCTCATCGAGGATGTAAACCGTCCGCCCAGTGTCGCGCTTGGACAGCTCGGACGCGAGCTTGATGCGCTGCGCTTCGCCACCGGACAGCGTCGTCGCGCTCTGTCCCAGGTGGATATACCCGAGTCCGACGTCGGTCAGCGTCTGCAGCTTCTGCCTAATGCGCGGCTGGTTCTCGAACATCTCCAGCGCGTCCTCTACCGTCAGTTCGAGCACGTCGGAGATGCTCGCGCCGCGGAAGCGTACCTCAAGCGTCTCTCTATTGTAGCGCTTGCCCTTGCATACGTCGCAGGGCACGTACACGTCCGGCAGGAAATGCATCTCGATCTTCACCAGTCCGTCGCCCTGGCACGCCTCGCACCGCCCGCCCTTCACGTTGAAAGAGAACCGTCCGGGACCGTAACCGCGGATCTTCGCCTCCGGCAGCTCGGCGAACAGCTCGCGAATGGGCGTGAACAAACCGGTGTACGTCGCAGGGTTGGACCGCGGCGTCCGCCCGATCGGGCTCTGATCAATGTCGATCACCTTGTCGAGATGCTGCAGACCCTTGATCACCTTGTGCACGCCGGGCACAACCCGCGCGCGATAAAAGTGTCGAGCCAGCGCCTTGTGCAGGATGTCCTCGATGAGCGTCGACTTGCCCGACCCTGACACTCCGGTAACGGCGACGAACAAGCCCAGCGGAATCTCCACGTCGAGATTCCGGAGGTTGTGCTCCCTGGCTCCTTCGATGCGAATCACCTTGGCGGGGTCCATCAGGCGGCGCTCCGCCGGGATGGGCACGGTCTCCTCTCCACGCAGGTATTTCCCCGTCAGCGACGCGGGGTTTTCCATGAGGTCGGTAATGGTTCCCTCCGCTATCACCTCACCGCCATGCTTTCCAGCGCCGGGCCCCAAATCGATCACGTGATCGGCGGCGCGCAGCGTCTCTTCGTCGTGTTCCACGACGATGACGGTGTTGCCCAGATCGCGCAGATGCTGAAGCGTGGCGAGCAGCCTGCCGTTGTCGCGCTGATGCAGGCCGATGGACGGCTCGTCGAGGATATACAGCACGCCGACGAGGCGCGAGCCGATCTGCGTCGCAAGCCTGATTCGCTGCGCCTCGCCGCCTGACAGGCTCTCGGCCGCTCGGCCCAGCGTCAGGTAGTCGAGGCCTACGTCCTCGAGAAAGCGAAGGCGGTCGCGCACTTCCTTGAGGATCGGCCCTGCGATGTCGGCGTCGAGTCCGCGCTTGCCCTTCTCGCGCACCGGCACGTCGGTAAAGAACTTGTGCGCGTCGGTGATGGACAGCTCGACTACC
Source organism: Gemmatimonadaceae bacterium (assembly GCA_050998915.1). Lineage (GTDB taxonomy): Bacteria > Gemmatimonadota > Gemmatimonadetes > Gemmatimonadales > Gemmatimonadaceae > JACDCY01. The sequence continues at coordinate 686 of JBPCPS010000186.1, read as the reverse complement.
TCGCCCACGTTCCTGCCGGCGACCGTGACGGCCAGCGACTCGGGCTTGAGCCTGCGGCCACCGCACACCGTACACGGCCGCACCATCATGTACTCCTCCAGCTCGAGCCGCGTCGAGTCGGATTCGGTGTCGTCGTACCGGCGCTGAATGTGCGCGACGATTCCCTCCCACTTCTCCAGCACGGGCTTGCCCGATCGCGACGCGCTCGACCCCAGCAGCAGCACGCGCTTTACGTCGACGGTGAGCTTGCCCCATGGCATGTTGAGATCGAACTCGAGCTGCTTGGCCAGCGGCGGAAGAATCACGCGCCGCAGATAGCTGTCTGGCTCCCCCCACGGGAGAATCACTCCCTCGAGAATGCTGATGCTGGGATCGCCGAGTATGAGCTCCTCGCTCACCTCGCGGCGCGTGCCGAGCCCGCCGCATGCGGTGCAAGCGCCGAACGGCGAGTTGAAGGAAAAATGTCGAGGCTCGAGCTCCGGGAGCGAGATGCCGCAATCGGGACAGCCGTACCGCTCCGAGAACATGCGCGATCTCTTTGCGGCCTTTTCGTCGACGAGCACCACCTCCACGATCCCTTCCGCGGTCTTGAGCGCGGTCTCGAGCGAATCGGTCAGCCGCCCGCGATCGTCCGCCCGCACGACGAGCCTGTCGACGATGACGGAGATCGAGTGGTTGAGCTTCTT
>JBPCPS010000061.1:0-4758 GCA_050998915.1 Gemmatimonadaceae bacterium | reverse complement strand
CTCGACCGTGTGGTCGCCATCAAGATCATCGGCGCGGCGGCGGCACAGGACCCGGCGTTCCGCGAGCGCTTCGACCGCGAAGCGCGCGCCATCTCGGCACTGGACCATCCTCACATCTGCACCCTCTACGACGTCGGCCACGAGAACGGCGTGGACTTCCTGGTCATGCAGTTCCTCGAGGGAGAAACGCTCGCAGACCGGCTGGCACGTGGGTCACGTCCGAAGTCCGATCCCTCGAGCGGTTCGACAGCGGTCGCCACATCCTCGGTCTCGAAAGGGCCAATCCCCCTCGAGACCGCGCTTCGATACGGCGCGCAGATCGCGAGCGCGCTTGACGCGGCTCACAAGCGCGGCATCGTGCACCGCGATCTCAAGCCGGGAAACATCATCCTCACGAAGAGCGGCACCAAGCTGCTCGACTTCGGCCTCGCGAAGCTCGCCGAACAGCCCGTGATCTCGGGGATGGGAGAGGCTTCCACACGCATGATGCCGTTGACGGGCACGGGTTCGATCGTCGGGACGTTGAACTATATGTCGCCCGAACAGCTGGAAGGCGGCGCCGTCGACACCCGTACCGACATCTTCTCGTTCGGCGCAGTGCTCTTCGAGATGCTCAGCGGGCAGCGGGCGTTCAACGCGCAGAGCCACGCGGGGCTGATCGCCGCGATCATCGGCGAAGACACTTCCGTTCTCGGCGATGTCGCGGACACGAAAGGCGTCCTGCCTTCTTCTCTGCATCGCGCACTGGACCGTCTGCTGCGCAAGTGCCTGGCGAAGGACCCCGACGACCGGTGGCAGTGCGCGGCGGATCTCGCCGCGGAGCTTCGCTGGATCGACGAGGAGCGCGTGCGGGCGGCTGGAGTTGTCGAGGCGGACGTCCTTCCGGCCGTCGGCCGGCTCGCGCCATCGCGAACGCGCGAGCGCCGTTGGATGGCCGCCGCGGCTGTGTCTTTGCTCGCCGCCGCGGGGATCGCGAGCTGGGCGCTCCTGACGCCCCCGGTGCGGCTCAACGAGCTCCGCTTTCTCGTGAACCTCAACGAACCGCTCGCCTTCGGTCCGGGTTTCCTGGCCGTGTCGCCGGACGGACGGCACATAGCGGCAGTGATGGGCGCACGACCGGATACGGCAATGATCTGGGTGCGGGCACTCGATTCGCTCAGCTTTCGGCCACTCGCTGGAACGGAGGGCGCCTGGCAGCCCTTCTGGTCCCCGGACAGCCGCTCGATCGGATTCTTGACAGGGGCCCGCGAAGAATCGTTGAAGGTTGTCCCCATCGGCGGCGGCCTGATTACGACCATTGCCACGAAAATCCTCGGCCGGGCCGCGTGGAGCTCGCAGGGGGTCATTCTCGTTGAACATGAGTCCGGCGGGTTGTTCACGCTGCCCGAGACGGGCGGACCGTTGACTCCGGTCACGCAACTGGACGAGGCCGCTGGCGAGCGTTCTCACGACTGGCCGCTGTTCCTTCCAGACGGGCGGCGGTTCCTGTATCTCGCATTGAACCGCGACAAGTCGAAGACTGCGGTGTACCTCGGATCGCTCGACGGTCCCGGCCGCACCCGAGTGGTCCAGGCGCATTCGAGTGTCGAGTATTCAGGGGGCCACCTGCTGTACCAGCGCGACGGGACGCTGATGGCCCATGCCTTCGACCTGAAGAGGGGCGAGGTGGTCGGAGACCCGAGACCGATTGCCGAAGGCGTGTTCAATAACACGTCGACTGGCCGCGGCGCGTTCTCCGCGTCCCTGTCTGGAGGCGTGCTTGTCTATTTCACCAACGCCGGAGTCGTTCAAGCGAACATGCTTCAGTGGTTCGACGTGAAGGGAGCGCGAACCGGGACGACAGGCGGCGAACCGGCGATGAACCGATCCTACCGGGTGTCGCCAGACGGCACGCGCGTCGCGGTCGGCCGGACCGATGAGGGAGGCCGGAGTGATATCTACGTGGTGGACGTGGCACGCGACGTCCCGACGCGCCTGACATCGGATCCCGCCGACGACGTCAACCCGGTATGGACGCCCGACGGCAGCCGGATCATTTTTGCATCGAACCGGAAAGACTGGTCCGACCTGTATCAGCGAGCGGCGGGCGGGGCCGGCGCCGACGAGCTGCTCTTCGCCGACGATAGCCACAAACTCCCCGTTGACGTCTCGCCTGACGGAAAGCTGGTCCTGTACGTTCGCGGCTTCCGGTCCCCGCAAGCCGATTTGTGGGCGCTGCCCCTGAGTGGGGATCGCAAGCCGTTCCCGGTCATCCAATCGGAATTCCTCGAGTGGGGCGGCGCCTTCTCGCCCGATGGCCGGTGGCTCGCGTATACATCCGAGGATGTCGGCAGCAGGCAGGTGTATGTGCAGCCGTTCCCCGCGACCGGACAGCGCGTGCGCTTGTCGACAACCACGGGCACCAACCCGATGTGGAGCGCGGAGGGGAGCACCGTGTTCTATCAGACCGAGGAAGGAGCGGTCATGGCCATCGACGTGAGCGGGTCCAGCGGCGGCCTGCGGGCCGGCGTTCCCCGAGAACTGTTCGTGGCGGAAGGATTCGGGACAGTCGGGCGGTCGGCCTCCTTCGATCGCGTGAAGCACCGGTTCCTGCTTCTGTCCGCTCCCGCGAGGGCAGTCGAGGACGACGAGCTGACGGTCCTGTTGAACTGGACGGAGGGGTTGAAGAAATAGCGAGTGGTGAGTGGTGAATTCACCATTCGCCATTCACCATTTCAGAGGCTCGCTTCGAGCCTTCCCAGCGCCTTGTCGATGATCGCGAACCCGTCGCGCAGCTGCTCTTCGGTGATGCAGAGTGGCGGGTTCGTGAAGAACGAGTGCCAGCGGACGAACGTATAAAGCCCGTCTTCGCGGAAGTACCCGTTCAACCGCTTCATCTCCTCCGAGGTTCCGCCGAACGGCGCCATCGGCGCCTTTGTTTTTGGATCTCTCGTCAGCTCCACGATGCCGAACAGGCCGATATTGCGGCAGGCGCCAACGATCTCGTGCTTCGCGGCGAGCTGCGCGAGCAGATCCGACATGACCTTCCCGAGCCGACGCGCGTTGCCGATCAGATCGTCCTGCTCGTAGACATCGATTGTCGCCAGCGCCGCCGCCGCCGCGAGCGTATGGCTGTTGTAGGTGAGTCCGCTCGGGAACACGTTGTCCTTGAAGCTGTCCGCGATCGAGCGGCGCATGCCGACGGCCCCCATCGGGATGTAGGCGCTGGTCAGCCCCTTCGCCATGCAGATCAGGTCCGGCACAACACCCCAGTGCTTGACGGCGAACCACTCACCCGTGCGACCGAAGCCGGCCATCACCTCGTCGCAGACCATGAGGATCCCGTACTTGGTGCACAGCTCGCGGACGCCCTGGATGTAGCCGTCCGGCGGAATCAGCACGCCGTTGGTTCCGCTCACGGTCTCGAGGAAGAACGCGGCGATGTGAGTCGGGCCTTCGAGCTGGATGATCTCTTCGAGCATCGCGAGCGATTGCTCCGCCGTGTCTGCGGGGCGGCCCATGCCGTGGTGCGGATCCAGCACGTGGACGATGCCGGGCATGCCGGGCTCGGTGCTCCAGCGGCGCGGATCGCCGGTCAGCGCCATGGCGCCCGCCGTGCCGCCGTGATACGACCGGTAACGCGCCAGGATCTTGTGGCGGCCGGTGAACGCGCGGGCGATCTTGATCGCGTTCTCGTTCGCGTCGGCGCCGCCGTTGGTGAAGAAGAAGACGTCGATGTCGCCGGGCGCGAGGCTGGCGAGCTTCGCACCGAGCCTGGCGCGCGCCTCGGTGGCCATGAACGGGCTGGCATAGGGCAGCACCGCCGCCTGCTCGGCAATCGCGCGCGTGACGCGCTCGTCGCCGTGGCCGATGTTCACGCACATCAACTGGCTGTTGAAGTCGAGGTAGCGCTTCCCTTCCGGCGTCCAGAAGTAGACGCCTTTGGCGCGTGCGACCGGGATGGGAGCAACCGCTCCCTGTGGAGACCATTCGAAGATCGTGTGCTTCTTGCAGAGATCCACGATCTCTGCGCCGCTCATCGTCGCGTGTGTCGTCGTGGTCGTCGTGGTCGTCATTTCACCTGCCCCTGGCACGCCGTCGTCCTTCGGGCCCGGTTCCATTCGTTCCAGACCAGGGCGGACCGGCCGGTGCAATGTTAATCGTTCCTGCGGCGGCTGTCCCTCCTATTCATCGGCGCGTCAGGACCAACCGATGATTGCTGGAGTCACAACGGGCTTTGGAGATCACCTCCGCTGAAGGGCAGTCGTAGCGTGACCCCATTGCCGACTTCAGCTCGCAATATTCGAACGAGCCTTCGAACGGCGCCGAGATCGTCGAGACGGATGGCCCCTCGACAGAAACAGCAGTCCACCCGTCCAGCGCGAGATAGGTGTTCGGGGCGAGCTGTTCGACGACGAGCGGGCCATGGTCGCCGACGAAGATCGCCACATAGTCGCCGGCAACTCCGAGGTAAAAGCTGCCGTGGCCAGGAAGGAATGGCGCCCCGGTGAGAGTAACGTTGAACTGCGTCTGGGGCGGAGCGCCGGGATAGGTTGACTGGGAAATAGTCGCTGGATAGGTTCGCTCACGGGCTCCCTCAGGAAGCTTCCCGGCGCAGGCGCTGTCGGCGACCAACGTCACCGTGTAGTCCCCTGCGATGGCCACCGGCGCCGCCACCACGGTTAGCGTGAAACTCAGGAACGCGCCGCCCGACGGGTTGCGCTTCAGCGTCGCCGTGGCCGCGACATACCCGTCCTTGCTGGCACGGAACGTCACGCT
>JBPCPS010000053.1:0-6360 GCA_050998915.1 Gemmatimonadaceae bacterium | reverse complement strand
GGAGGTGCTCGTCCCCGATTTCCAGGGACGGGAGGAGTCGATTCGCACAGTGCTTGAGGCCGAGCCGGAGATCTACAACCACAACACCGAGACCGTCCCGCGCCTGTACAAGCGGTGCCGCCCCGGTGGCAGGTACGAGCGGGTGCTGAAGATCTTCCGCATGGCGAAGCAGATCGCGCCGCACATCCCCACGAAGACCGGAATCATTCTCGGCATGGGCGAGACGATCGAGGAAGTGAAGCAGACGATGTCCGAGCTCCGCGAGGTGGATGTGGACATCCTCACGCTCGGCCAGTATCTGCGCCCGTCCAGCTCGCACATCGCGCTAGACCGGTACGTGAAGCCGGAGGAGTTCCGCGATTTATACGAAGCGGGGATGGCCATGGGCTTCCGCCACGTGGAGTCTGGCCCGCTCGTGCGCTCCAGCTATCACGCTTGGGAGCAGGTGCAGTCGGCAGGCGTGGCATAGTGGCCAGGAAGCCGACCAGATCGGGCAGCTCGAAGGGCGACGCCGAGCTGAATGGCGGCTTCCTGCGCTCCATGCTACTGCAGCGCCGGTTCGAGGAGCGCTGCGCCGAGGCATACGCCCTCGGCAAAATCGGCGGCTTCTGCCACCTGTACATCGGACAGGAAGCCATCAGCACCGGCGCGCTCTCGGTGATTCGTCCGGACGACTATGTGGTGACCGCGTACCGCGACCACGGCCAGGCGCTGGCGCGAGGGATGACGCCCCGATCGGTCATGGCGGAGCTGTTCGGCCGGCGCGATGGCTGCGCGGGCGGCAAGGGCGGCTCCATGCACCTGTTCGACTCCAGCCTCAACTTCCTCGGCGGCCACGGTATCGTCGGCGGCCACATCCCGCTGGCCACCGGTGTCGCGTTCGCTATCAAGTACCGCGGAGGAGACCAGGTGTGCCTCTGCTTCTTCGGCGAGGCAGCGGTCAACATCGGCGCGTTTCACGAGGCGCTGAACATGGCTGGGCTCTGGAAAGTCCCGGCCGTGTTCATCATCGAGAACAATCGCTACGGCATGGGCACGGCGGTCGCGCGCTCCATGGCGAACGACGACGTGTCCGTCCGTGCGGCGACGTACAACATTCCCGGCGAGTCGATCGACGGGCAGGACGTATACGCCGTGAGGGACGCGGTCTCACGCGCCGTCGAGCGCGCCCGAGCGGACAAGACTCCGACGCTGCTGGAGATGCGCACGTACCGGTTTATGGGGCACTCCATGTCCGACGCGGTCAGCTGCACCTACCGCACCAAGGCCGAGCTCGAGGAAGAGATGCGGCGCGATCCCATCATCCTGCTGCGCAACCGCATGACCGACGCGGGCGAGACCGACGACGCGGCTTACGCGAAGCTCGACGACGAAATCAAGGCCGAAGTGCAGGACGCGTGGGATTTCGCCGACGCGAGCCCCGAGCCGGAGCTTAAAGAGCTCTTCGCCAACGTGGTGGTGGAATAGTGGCCATCGTCACCTACCGTGATGCGCTCAACCAGGCTCTCCGCGAGGAGATGCAGCACGACGACCGCGTCTTCCTCATGGGCGAGGAAGTGGCGGAGTACAACGGCGCATACAAGGTCTCGCGCGGGCTGCTCGACGAGTTCGGCCCCATGCGCGTCGTGGATACGCCGATCGCGGAGCTCGGCTTCGCCGGAATCGGCGTCGGGGCCGCCATGGTGGGACTGCGGCCCGTCATCGAGTTCATGACGTGGAACTTCGCGCTGCTCGCCATCGATCAGGTGGTGAACGCCGCTGCCAAGATGCTGTACATGTCGAACGGGCAGTTCCGGATGCCGATGGTTTTCCGCGGCCCGAACGGCGCGGCGCTGCAGCTCTCGGCGCAGCACTCGCAGGCGTGGGAGAGCTGGCTCGCGCACATCCCCGGCCTCAAGGTCGTGACGCCTGCCACTCCCTACGACGCGAAGGGATTGCTGAAGAGCGCCATCAGGGACGAGAACCCCGTCGTCTTCCTCGAGGGCGAGATGCTGTACAACACCAAGGGCGAAGTGCCCGACGGCGAGGAGATCCTGATCCCGCTCGGTAAAGCCGAGCGCAAGCGCGAGGGCGAGCACTGCTCGATCATCGCGCACGGCAAGACCGTGTTGATAGCGATCCAGGTCGCCGACGCGCTCGCGAAGGAGGGGATCGGCATCGACGTGATCGACCTCCGTACCGTCCGGCCGATGGACGTCGAGGCTATCGCCGAGTCCGTGAAGAAGACGAACCGCGCGGTCGTGGTCGAGGAAGGGTGGGAGCTGTGCGGGGTCGGCGCGCAGGTGGTGGACTACATCCAGCGCGAGTGCTTCGACTTTCTCGACGCACCGGTGATACGGGTGCACCAGGCCGATGTGCCGATGCCGTACGCGAAGAACCTGGAGCGGGCAGCGAAACCCGACGCACAGAAGGTTACGGCTGCGGTGCGCAAAGTCCTGTACCTCGAGTGATCGCCAATGGCCACTAAAGTCGTGATGGAAGCGCTCTCTCCTACGATGGAGGAGGGCCGCCTCGTCAAATGGGTGAAGAACGAGGGCGACGCCGTGAAGTCGGGCGAGATCCTCGCTGAAGTCGAGACCGACAAGGCGGTGATGGAGCTGGTCGCGCGCGGCGACGGCGTCCTGCGTAAGCGGCTGATCAATGAGGGTGACACAGCGCCCGTCGGGCAGCTCATCGCGATCGTGGCCGCGGCCGACGAGAACGTCGACAAGCTCGCGGGTGGCGCCCCCGCCGCCCCCGCCGCCCCCGCCGCCCCCGCCGCCCCTGCCGCGCCGGCCGCCCCGGCAGCACCGAAGGGTGCAGCTCCTGAAGCTGCGGCGCCCGCGCCCGCGCGGGGCCCGCCAGCGACCAGCGCGCCGGTGGCCAAGCCGGAAGCGCCGGCTGCTGAGCGAGAGCGCGACGCGCGCACGTCCGTGCCGGACGACCCAACCCACTCGCAAGGTGAGGCTTCGACGCCACCGCAGGAAAGTGACCGCCGGGGAGCGGAGCGGTTCGCCACCGGCTCGCAGGGCGCGGCACTCGGCGCCGGCGACGCGGAGCCGCCGGATCGCGTCCGCTCTTCGCCGCTCGCGCGGAAGCTCGCCTCTGAGCGGGGAGTGGAGCTCGGAGCGGTCCAGGGCTCGGGCCCCGGCGGCCGCATCGTAAAGCGCGACATCGAGCAGGCCGCGACGCAGCCAAAGGCGGCCCAGGGCGCCCCCGGCGCGCCGGCCGCGCCGGCGGCGCAGGCAGCGCAGCGCACGGCGGCTCCGGTCGCGGCGAGGCGGATCTCGACCGAGGGCGACTACCAGGACATCCCGCTCACGCAGATCCGGAAGACCATCGCCCGCCGGCTCGCGGAGTCCATCGGGCCCGTCCCGACTTTCTATCTCACCGCGGAGCTGGACGTCGAGCGGGTGGCCGAGATGCGCGACGCGATGATCGCTCTGGGCGCGGAGTACAAGATCTCCTTCAACGACATCGTGCTGAAGGCCGCCGCCACCGCGCTCCAGCAACACCCTGAAGTGAACGCGCACTGGCTGGGCGACAAGATGCGTTACTTCAACAGGGTTCACATCGGCATGGCCGTGGCAGTCGAGGATGGACTCATCACGCCGGTCATCTTCGACGCCGACTCCAAGGGGCTCGCCGACATCTCGCGCGAAGCGCGCGAGCTCGCCAAGCGCGCGCGCGACCGGAAGCTCAAGCCGGAGGAGTACACCGGCGCGACTTTCTCCGTCTCCAACCTCGGCATGTTCGGCGTCGACCATTTCACCGCGATCATAAATCCGCCGGAAGCCGCGATCCTCGCCGTCGGTGGCGTGGAAGAGCGAGTCGTCGCGGTGGAGGGCGCGCCCGCCATCCGCAAGCGGATGAACGTCACCATGAGCTGTGACCACCGCGTCATCGACGGCGCGACGGGTGCGAAGTTCCTGCAGACGCTGCGCCGCCTGATTGAAAATCCATTGATGCTCGTCTACTAATGCCCGGTCCTATCGTGCTATTGGCTATTGGCTCTTGGCTGTTAGCCACGGCGGAACGGCGGGGCAGTAGCCAACAGCCAACAGCCAACAGCTAACAGCTAACAGCCATGTCTTCCTTCGACGTGATCTTCATCGGCGGCGGACCCGCCGGTTACGTAGGCGCCATCCGCTCCGCCCAGCTGGGACTGTCGGTGGCCGTGGTCGAGCGCGAGGGGCTCGGCGGAACGTGCGTACTGTGGGGGTGCATCCCCGCCAAGGCGTTGCTAGAGGCGGCGTCCATCGCCAGCCGGGTGAGCCATGCGGCGGAGTTCGGCGTTAACGTCGGCGACGTGAAGCTCGACTACTCGGTTGCGATGAAGCGTTCCCGCGCAGTCAGCACGCAGAACTCGAAGGGCGTGGAGTTCCTGCTCAAGAAGAACAAGATCACGCACATCAAGGGCACGGCGAAGCTCGTCGGCAAGAACGCGGTCTCGGTCAGGACCGCGGACGGCAAGGACGAGAAGCACGAGGCGAAGAAGGCGGTCGTGATCAGCACCGGCTCGCGCGTGAAGGGACTGCCGCAGGCCGGTCTCGAGCTCAACAAGACCACGGTCATCTCCTCCGACGAGGCGCTGGTGCTGGAGCAGGCGCCCAGGACCATGGCGATCGTCGGGGCCGGCGCGGTCGGCTGCGAGTTCGCGGACGTCTTCAATGCATTCGGGACGGCCGTGACGCTAATCGACATCGCGCCCGTCATTCTTCCCCTCGAGGACGCGGACTGCTCCGCGGAGCTCGCCAAGGCGTTCAAGAAGCGCAAGATCGACGTGATCACCGGCGCGAAGATCTCCAACGTGAAGGTCGGCAAGAGCTCGGTGAAGCTGACCGTCGAGTCCGGCGGCAAGAAGCAGGAGCTGGAAGTGGAGAAAGTGCTCGTCGCGGCCGGCCGCACGCCGAACGTCGACGAGCTCGGCCTGAAGGAGGCCGGCGTGCAGGTCAACGATCGCGGCTTCGTGAAGATCAACGAGCGGATGGAGACGAGTGTGAAAGGCGTGTACGCCATCGGCGATGTCGCCGGCCCGCCGATGCTCGCGCACAAGGGATCGCGCGAGGGCGTGGTGCTCGCGGAGATTCTCGCGGGCCACAAGACGCACGGGATCAACTATTCCAACATCCCCAACGCCACCTACTGCCACCCCGAAGTCGCGTCGATCGGCCTGACCGAGCAGCAGTGCAAGGAAAAGAAGCTCGAATACAAGGTCGGGAAGTTTCCCTTCTCGGCCAACGGCCGGGCGCGGACATCGGGCGAGACCGAGGGCTTCGTGAAAATCATCCGCGACGCGAAGCACGGCGAAATACTCGGCGCGCACATAATAGGCGCGCACGCGACGGAGCTGATCCACGAGCTGGCGGTCGCACGCGAGAACGAATTCACGGTCGAGGAGGTGGACCTCGCGATCCATGCGCACCCCACGCTGGCTGAGGCGGTAGCGGAGGCGGCGCTGGATTCGTTAGACCGACTGATTCATGCCTGAATGGTGATTAGTGATTAGTGATTAGTGATTGGTAACAACGACCGCCAAATGCCGAGCTTTTCCTGTGTTTCCGCCGTCACTAATCACTAATCACTAATCACTAATCACCAATCACCAATCACCAATCACCAATCACCAATCACCAATCACCAATCACCAATCACCAATCACCAATCACCAATCACCAATCACCAATCACCAATCACCATCCCGTGTCGGAACTCTGGGTCGCCGACATCGGCCTGACCCCCTACGCCGAGGCGCTGGAGCTGCAGCGGTCCGTCGCAGCCCGGCGAATCTCAGGAGAGATCCCTGAGGATGTCCTGCTCCTCGTCGAGCACCCGCCGGTCGTGACGCTTGGGAGGTCCAGCAAAGACGGTCATCTAACCGCGTCCCCCGAGCTGCTGAAGCTGCGCGGCGTCGAGCTGTTCGAGGTTGAGCGCGGAGGAGATGTGACCTTCCACGGGCCCGGCCAGCTGGTCGGCTATCCGATCATCGACCTCAAGCGGCACAAGCAGGACCTGCACTGGTATCTGCGGACGGTCGAGCAGGCGCTGATAGACACGCTCGGCGAGCTAGGAATACCGGCGGAGCGAAACACGGGCTACACGGGCGTGTGGACCGGGGGTAGGAAGATCGCCTCCATCGGCGTCCACGCGCGCGACTGGGTGACCTGGCACGGCTTCGCGTTGAACGTGACGACGGACCTCTCGTTCTTCGACCTCATCGTGCCCTGCGGAATTCAGGACGTTACCATGACTTCGGTCGCGCGCGAGCTGCCCGATGCCGACGTGAGCCTGGCGCGCGCCGGCGATTCTGCCGCCGGCGCGTTCGCGAAGCTCTTCGGCCTCGAGCTGGTGGCCGTCCCGGCTAGTCAGTTGCGCTGAATC
>JBPCPS010000130.1:0-25629 GCA_050998915.1 Gemmatimonadaceae bacterium | reverse complement strand
GCGTCGGGCCGCATGCGCGCGATGCTGCTGAAGATCTCCAGCCCGCCGCCGTATGGGTTGCCCGGGCGATCGTACACCGGCTCGTTCACGTAGGCGCAGCTGCCCAGCGCGATCCGGAAGGCGGGCGGATCGCCCCGCCACTGCCAGAGCTTCTGCGTCTGGAAGCGCAGCGGATACGGGCGGCTCACGCGGAGGCCGTTCACGACGACCTCGTAGCCGTACACTCTGCCCGGCTCCACTCGATCGGCGATCTGCTTGGTCGTGAAAGCGTCGGCCGCCACGGTGGTGGCACCGGCCGTGCGATGACGCACGCCAGGCGCCGCCGAATCCCAGTAGACAAAGTGCACGGCGGCCGCACCGGTCGTTTGTGCCCAGAGCATCACTTCGCGCATCTCGGAGTAGCCGAGCATCGGTCCGGAGCGGATGGTGACGGCGGCCGAAGCGGGCCGAGACTGCGTCTGGGCTGAGATCGCCGTCGTAGAGAGCAGTCCGAGCACCAGTCCGAGAAGCAGCGGGAAGCGTTTCATTCGCATGATTGGCTCAAGTTTTCAAGTTTTCCGGGATGACCAGATGAAAAATGACGTGCTGATCTCGTCCACGCGCTTGTATGAGGGAAAAATCTTCAAGCTCGATCTCGATCGGATCCGCTTTCCCGATGGCAGCGAGGGGGAGATAGCGGTTGTTCGCCACCCAGGCGCCAGCGCCGTCGTCCCGTTCCTGAGCGATCCGGGCGGGGAAGATCCCGACCTGCTGCTACTGCGACAATACCGGTATGCCGGCGGTGGCTACCTGTACGAGATCCCGGCCGGGAGACTCGATGCCAACGAAAAGCCGGTCGATTGCGCGCACCGCGAGCTGCGGGAGGAAACCGGATGCACCGCTGAAAGTGTCGAAGAGATGTGCGCTCCACTCATGACCCCGGGTTTCGCGGACGAGAGAATCCACATTTTCCTTGCGACCGGGCTCACGCGGGGAGAGACGGCGTACGAGGCCGACGAATTCGCGGAGGTGCACGTGGTCAAGCTGTCGCGGGCGTTGGAGATGATCGAACAGGGCGAGATCGTCGACGCGAAGTCGATAATCGGCATCTTGTTCGTGGCGGGGTTCAGGTTGGGAGCCTAAGAGCGCTGCGTGCTGCGCGCAGCGTTCGGCGTGCTGCGCCCAATCAGATCGAGGGAATATGACACATATAGTAGTGATCCTTTATTTCGGTCATATTGGCCGAAAAGGTTAACAAGCTCTTTTTTGCTCCGTCCAATTTGTTCCATAGGTGTCCAGCGGATAGGACATAGCGAAGCTGGATAAGCCGGGTTTGTGCGACGTAAATTGTTGTGAAACAAAGGGTTACACTATAGGCACGATACGGCACGACCGATGCTACTTAGGAGGTCGAAACACCCCCGTCCGACTGCGGAGCTCTATCTCTCCGTCTCACTGGACCAGGGAACCTGCAGAAAGAGGAGCCCAGATGGCCACTAGCGTTGTCCGCAAGCAGTTGACCGGTACTCCGGCTGTTTCCGTTCGCGAGAGCCTCAAGCTCATGGACGACTCCGGGGTGGTCACGGCTTTCCTCGGCGGAGAAGAGCGGGCCTTCGAGGAGCTGGTCGTAAGGTATCAAACCCGGTTGCTCAACTTCATCTACCGCACCGTGGGCGACCGAGAGCGTGCCGAGGATCTGGTGCAGGAAGTGTTCATTCGCGTGTATCGCCACCTGCACCGTTTCGACCGCTCGAAGAAGTTCTCGACCTGGGTGTATACGATCGCCTCGAATCTCGCGAAGAACGAGCTTCGGAACCGGTCGCGCAATCCGCTGGTGCTGTTCCAAACCGTGAAAAAGAACTGGCAGGACGAGGATCGCCCGCTCGAGTTCGAGGATTCATCGACCCGCCCGGACGACATGTACCGGAAGCGGCACCTGCGGCAGGTCGTGGAAGAGTCAGTGGCCAAGCTCCCGGAGCATCACCGGGACGTTTTCATCCTGCGGGAGCTGGAAGGCAAGTCCTACGAGGAGATCGCCGAGATCACGAGTTGCAACCTCGGGACCGTGAAATCGCGGCTCAACAGGGCCAGAAACCGTTTCGCCGAGATCGTAGCGCCGGAACTGGAATAGGTGCAAGTTCGGGAACCAGGGTACCCTTGTCGGGTACCCTAACCCGAACCTTGTAGGCCCCTTGTAGCGAGCACACATGGACTGCCGCACCTTTCACGCCCGACACGTCGGGTTCGTCGACGACGTTCTCCCCGGAATCGAAATAGTCGAGATGCAGCGGCACATCGCCGAATGCACGCCTTGCGCGCGCCACGACGCGCGCATCCGCCGCTCGCTACTCGTGTTCCGTAACATGCCGACGATCCAGTGCTCGCCCGGCTTCACCGAGCGCGTGAACGACCGGGTTCGCGCTCTGGGCCACGCGCCGCAGGTCGGACCGACTTCGTTTCTCACGCCCGCCACGTTCGCGGCGATGATAGCGGCTGGTCTGGTGCTTTTCGGCGGCGTGAATCTTCTCTCGGACACCGACGCTCCTCTGTCTCACGCACCGGTCGTGGCGATGATCCCGGCCCAGGAAGAGCTGGCGGTCGAGCAGTCGCTCATGGCCTCGCACGCGATGCTCGCCTCCGTATCTACGGGAATTCCGATCTGGCCGGCGGCGCTGATGGCCGAGCAGGCGCAGATCCAGTTCGCCAACTCCGCGTTCCGCCTCACGAGTCTCACGCGATAGCAGGCAGCGGTATATTGGGAGCGATGTCGCAAGCCGCCTCCAGATCGCTCCAGGCAATAGTCAAATCCCGCCAGTTCGACCCCGCTTACTACATCCACGGCGAGGACGAATACCAGAAGGAAGCAGCCGTCAGGCAGCTCGCCCACGCCGCAATCGACCCAGCCGGCCGCCAGTTCAACTTCGAGGTCCGCCGCGCGTCCGAGCTGAGCCCCGAGTCCCTCGACGTCCTTCTCAGCACGATGCCGATGTTCTCCGAGAGGCGCGTCGTCGTGCTGCAGGATCCAGCCGCGCTCAAAAAGCAGGCGAGGTCCATCCTGGACCTGTACCTGGATTCCCCGGCGCCGGACACCAGTCTCCTCATGGTGGCGGCGAGCGGGAAGATCGACCGCGCGCTGATGGCGAAGTCGACGGAGCTCAAGTTCGACCCGCTGACACCGGCGCGCGTGCTCAAGTTCATCGCGCATCACGCCCGGGAGACTCACGGCGCATCCATCTCGCCGGCAGCTGCGGAGCTGCTCCAGAGCGTTGTGGGCTGCGATCTACATGAGCTCGCCACGGAGATCGACAAGCTGGCGAGCTACGCCGCGGGCGGCGAGATCGACGAGACGATCGTCACCGAGGTCATCGGTGTGCGGCACGGAGAGACCCTCGGCGATTTCATGGACGCGCTCGTGGACCGGGATTCGGCACGCGCGCTCGGGATGCTGTCGCGCCTCCTGGCGCAACCGAAGACTACCGGCGTGTCTATTGTGATGGCGCTCGCGAATCAGACGCTCGCGATGTCATGGGGACGCGCCAAGCTCGACAAGGGAATGTCGGTGACGAGCCTCGAACGGGAGTACATCGGGCTGCTCCAGAGCGCGGGGTGGCTGATGCTTCCGAAATCGTTCGGCGCCGCGGCGAAAGTGTGGGCTGGCGCGACCGAGGATTGGTCAGCCGAAGCGCTGGATCGGTCGATCGCGGCGCTGCTCGTCGCGGACATGTCGCTGAAGGAGACGGGGGTGGCATCAGATGAACAGATTCTGGCAGGGTTGGTACTGAGTATTTGCGCATCAGGCAGCAGTCGGTTGGCGGCATGAACAACGCTGCGTGCTGCGTGCAAACTGCAACTACAGCCAGCAGCCAACAGCTCAGAGCGCTTTCAAAAGGTGAAACCATGAAGATCTTTGGACTCGTTGCGGTTTTGGTTTTGAGCGCAGTCGTCAGCGCCGGTGCGCAAAGCAGCGACGCCGTGTATGCGCGGGCGCAGACGCTGGTGAGCGAAGGGCAGGGCGCACAGGGGCGGGCGTTGGTCGATTCCATGTACCGGGTATCGGCGCCCAGCTCCGCGGAGCGCGCGGAAGCTCTTTTCTGGCGCGCGGCTCTCGCGGCAACGGCCGCCGACGCGGAGCGGGATTATCGCGCGATCGTCGTCGATCATTCGACGTCGCTGCGCGTGGAGGACGCTCTGCTGCGGCTGGCTCAACTCGAGCTTGCCCGTGGAGACCGTGACGGGGCGCTGCGGCATATGCAGCGCCTATCGACCGAGTACCCTGGCAGCAGGCACGGCGCGCGCACGAGCTACTGGACGGCGCGGGTATTGTTCGAGAAGAGCGATCTCCCCGCAGCGTGCGCGGCCAACACCGAAGCGCTAGCCCGTGTCGCCGCCGGCGACGTCGAGCTGAAAAACCAGATCGAGTACCAGCAGCAGCGGTGCCGGGGTGTCGTGGCCGCGGCAACTCCTCCCGGCGCGCCCGCGCCCGCCGTCACTCCACAGCGCCAGGTCACGGCACCGTCCACGCCACGCGACGCTACGCCATCGATCCCGCTGGATGCAATTGTGACTCCGCCGGCGGCCTCCCGGGGCCGGTCGTATTCGGTGCAGGTTGCCGCCACAAATACGCGTGCCGGCGCGCAGACGATCGTGAACCGGATGAGAGGGCGCGGATATCAGGCGCGCATCGACGGGGCGGCGGCGCCGTTTCGCGTGAGGGTGGGCAGCTACCAGACGCGCGCGGAGGCGACGCGTCTGCTGAGCGGAATGAAGGCGAAGGGGATCGACGGCTTCGTTGCCATCGTCGACACTCGCTGACCCTGCGGGGCACACCAGCGTGACACGCGTCATCTCCGGGTCGGCTCCAGCGGCGACGCCGCTGATGCAGCAGTACCGGGAGATCAAGGCTGGACATCAGGACGCCATCCTGTTTTTCCGGATGGGCGATTTCTACGAGATGTTCTACGAGGACGCGGAAGTCGCCTCGAAGGCGCTAGGCCTCACGCTCACCTCACGCAACAGCGGCGGAGCCGCCGAGGTGCCGCTCGCCGGCGTGCCCGTCAAGGCAGCCAACGAATATCTCCGCCGGCTCGTGCAGGGCGGTTTTCGTGTCGCAATCTGCGAGCAGATCGAGGATCCGAAGAACGCGAAGGGCGTAGTGAAGCGTGCCGTGGTCGAGACGATCACGCCGGGCGCTGCGTTCGCCGACGATCTTCTCGACAGCGCGCTTGGCAACTTTCTCTGCGCCGCGCAGATCACGGACGGCACCGCGGGCCTCGCCGTGGCTGACATATCCACCGGCGAGATGCACATCGCGACGGCGGGCGCCGACGACGTGGACGCCTTCATCTCGCGCTTTGCGCCGCGCGAACTGCTGGTAAGGAAGTCGGGCGCAGGCACCGTGGAGAATCACCCGCGAGCGCAGGACGCGCTCGTGACCGAGCGAGAGCCGTGGGAATTCGATTCGGCGATGGCGCGCGAGGAGCTGCAGCGCCAGTTCGGAGTAGCCTCGCTCGACGGATTCGGGATCGGCACTTCCGACGGGCTAGCCGTGGGAGCCGCGGGCGCTCTGCTCCGCTACATGCGCGAGCTGCAGCCCGGCGGACTCCCGCACCTCAAGCCGCCGCGGGTCGAGCGGCCGGGCGCTACGATGCCGCTCGACGAGATGACGCGCAGGAATCTCGAGCTCGTCGAGTCGCTCCGCGGCGGCACCGACCAGAGCGGCACCCTGTGCAGTGTGCTGGACCGCACGCTCACGCCGATGGGATCACGGCTGCTGCGCGAACGGCTGCTCGCCCCGCTCGTCATCCGCCCCGCGATCGATGCCCGACTCGACGCAGTGACAGCGTTCACGGAGAATCCGCTGGAACGAGCGAGATTGCGCGGACACCTCGACGCGGTACGAGACATCGAGCGGCTGGCGGCGAAGACCGCGGCGGCCCGCGCCACGCCGCGCGAGCTGCGCGCACTCGGCGACTCGCTGGCGACGCTGCCGGAAATCACCGGAGTCTTCCCCGGGCTCGCAGCACGCAGCCACGCTGCGCCGTCCGGAATTCTCACCGAGCTCATTGCCGGCTGGGATTCGTGCGAGGATCTCTCGGGCGAGATCAGACGCGTGCTCGTGCCGCGGCCTCCGGTCTCTGTCGGCGACGACCCGACGATCGCGGGCGGCGTGGACGCAGAGCTGGACGAGCTGTGCGCGCTGCGAGACGGCGGCAAGGACGGCATCGCGCGGATCCAGGCGGAAGAGCGTGCCCGCACGGGAATCTCGTCATTGAAGGTCGGCTTCAATCGCGTCTTCGGGTATTACATAGAGGTCACCAACACCAACGCGCATCTGGTGCCGCCCGATTACCAGCGGCGGCAGACGCTCACCGGGGCGGAGCGGTTCGTAACTCCCGCGTTGAAGGAGTTCGAGGAGCGCGTGCTGTCGGCGAGCGAGCGAATCGAGGCCCGCGAGCGGGAGATCTTCGAGCGGCTGCGGGCGCGCGCGGCCGCCGACGTGCGCCGGCTGCAGAAGGTCGCTCGCGCCGTGGCGGAGCTCGACGTCTTCTCCGCGCTCGCCGAGGTCGCGGAGCGCGAGAGCTATGTGAGGCCCCTGATCACGGACGATTACGGGTTGGCGATAGAGGCCGGGCGGCATCCGGTCGTCGAGCGGATGATGGCGCGGGAGAAGTTCATCCCGAACGACGTCACACTCGACGAGCACGCGCGCGTGATCATTATGACGGGCCCGAACATGGCCGGAAAGTCCACGATCCTCCGCCAGGTTGGTCTGATCGTGCTCATGGCGCAGATCGGGAGCTACGTCCCCGCGCGATCCGCATCCATAGGTCTGGTGGATCGTCTATTCACGCGGGTGGGCGCGAGCGACAATCTGGTCCGCGGCCAGTCCACGTTCATGGTGGAGATGGCCGAAACCAGCGCGATTCTGCATTCCGCGAGCGCGCGCAGTCTGGTGCTCCTCGACGAGATCGGCCGTGGCACGTCCACCTACGACGGCGTCTCGATCGCGTGGGCCGTCACCGAGCACCTGCACGACAGGCTGCAGTGCAAAACTATCTTCGCCACGCACTATCACGAGCTGACACAATTGGACGAGCAGATGCCGGCGGTTCGCAATTACAACGTTGCGGTGAGAGAGACCGCGGACCGCGTGCTCTTTCTGCACCGGCTCGAGCCCGGCGGAGCGGACCGTTCCTATGGCATCGAAGTCGGGCGCCTGGCGGGGTTGCCGGCCATCGTTCTGGACCGCGCCCGCGAGGTGCTCAAGTCGTTGGAGAGCGGGCACATAGTAAGCCCGGCGCGAAGGCGCACGGCCGTTCCGGCTCCACAGCTCCCGCTTTTTGCAGAAGAGTCGCACCCCGTGATCGAACAGCTCCGCGGGACCGAACCCAACAATCTCACGCCGCTGCAGGCACTCGACCTCGTCGCGCGCCTCGTAGACCAGGCGAAGCACGGGTAACTTCATGCACATGAACTCGCGTTCCATCACAGCGTTGGCGCTGATCGTCCTCGCCGCCCCATTGGCGTGCGACAAGGAGGAGGAGCGGCCCAACCCCGTGGTCACGGGCCACACCGGGCCGAAGCCCGAGGTCCTGCCACAGATGATCAACAGCGAGCTGCCGTTCCGGTATCCGCCGGCGCTTTACTCTAAGAAGGTTCAAGGGAACGTCACGCTGCGGATATTCATCGACGCGCATGGCAGGGTAGCGGCAGACTCGACCCGCGTGGTGGAGACGTCCAGCTACGCCGCGCTCGACTCCGCGGCGGTGAAAGGCTCGCGCGAGCTGAGGTTTGTGCCGGCGCGCCGCCGCGGCGATGCGATCCCGGTTTCGATCCTCTTTCCAGTGTACTTCAGGCACCCCGACGCGCCGGCGCTGCCGGGCGACACCATTCTTCGCCCAGGCTCCCGCCAGTGAAGCAGAACGGACCGGCCCCAAAAGGACAGCTTGCCCGCTCGGAGACGCTCAAGCGATACGACTCGGTTCTGGACGCGGTTGGCTGGACGCCGCTCATCCGCCTCAACCGCGTGACGCGTGGCCTCAGGACCCCGGTGTATGTGAAGGTCGAGTCGCTGAACCCCGGCGGGTCCCTGAAGGACAGGATCGGCATGCCGATTATCGAGCGCGCCGAGAGGGAGGGACGGCTAAAGCGGGGGGGGACGATAGTCGAGGCCACCAGCGGCAACACCGGCGTCGGGCTGGCGATCGCTGCCGTATTGAAAGGATACAAGTGTATCTTCACAATGCCGGATAAGATGTCGCAGGAGAAGGTCCGGCTGCTCAAGGCCTACGGCGCCGAGGTAATCATCACGCCGACGGCCGTCCCGCCGGATCATCCCGACCACTATCTGGTGATGGCGCGGAGGATCGCCGCGGAGACGCCGAACGCGATCTTTGCCGACCAGTTCTATAACGAGGCGAATCCGGAGGCGCATTACGCGACGACGGGTCCCGAGATCTGGGAGCAGACGGAGGGCCGGATCACGCATTTCGTGCTGGCTGCGGGGACGGGCGGCACCGCGACCGGTGCCGGGCGCTATCTCAAGGAAAAAAATCCGAAGGTGCGCCTGATCATGGGCGACCCCGCGGGGTCGATTCTCGCCGAGAAGTGGCGCACCAAGGGAGCGAGCACGGCCGAGGGCACGCCATACAAGGTCGAAGGCATCGGACAGGACAAGGTTCCCGGTACGCTCGATCTCTCGCTCGTGGACGAGTTCCACACGATCGGCGACAAGGACGCGTTCGCGATGGCGCGCAGGCTCACGCGCGAAGAAGGCTTGTTCGCCGGCGGCTCATCGGGACTGAACACGCACCTCGCGCTGCAGGTCGCGAAACAGCTGGACGATCCCGAAGCGCTGGTAGTGACGCTCCTGGGCGACACCGGCGAGCGCTACCTATCCAAGCTCTACAGCGATGAGTGGATGCGCGAGAACCAGATGCTCGACGCGGCCCGCGTCTCGCTCGCGGACGTGCTCGTGCGCAAGACATCGAAGTCCGCCGGCATCGTCAGCACCACTCCGGGCGCGAGCGTCCGGCAGGCCGTGGGGCTGATGACGCTGCACGACGTGTCGCAGCTGCCGGTGATGGACGGCGACGATTGCGTCGGCTCGGTGAGCGATTGGGCCGTCTCGCAGAAGACGCTCGCAGAGCCGAAGCTGCTCGACGCGTCAGTGGCGGACATCATGGACTCGCCCTTCCCGGTGGTGGACGCGAACCAGCCGGTGGACGGGATCGTCAAGCTGCTGTCCAAGTCCACGCCCGCGGTGCTCGTGCGCGACGACGGCAAGCTCGGGATCGTGACGCGCTCCGACATGCTGCACTTCATGATGTCCAACTGAAGGCAGCCGGATGAAGATCACGGTCTTGCTGGGCGGGGCGTCGTCGGAGCGGGACGTGTCGATGGCTTCGGGGCTCCGGATCGCGGATGCGCTGCGAGCGAAGGGGCACGCCGTGCTGCTGGTGGACCCGGCCGAGGGCGTCATCGACGCGAAGGCCGAACGGGAGCTGCGCGATCACGGCGTCAAGACGACTCCGCCCACATTGGAAGAGCTGCAGTCGTTCAACGGCGGCACCATCCTGCCGACGTTGACGCAGATGCCGGAGGTGACAGGCGCCGACGTCGTGTTCCTCGCGCTGCACGGCGGGCAGGGCGAGGACGGTACGATCCAGGCCATGCTCGGCATGGGGAAAAAACGCTACACTGGTAGCGGACACCTCGCGAGCGCGCTGGCCATGGACAAGGAGCTGTCCAAGATATTGCTCCGGGCTGCCGGGGTCGGCACGCCGGACTGGCTCATGGCGCCCGCCACCAAGGAAGAGGTCATGGCGAAGCTGGGCTTGCCGGTGGTGGTTAAGCCCTCGAAAGAAGGCTCGAGCGTGGGACTCACCGTGGTCAAGAAGATCGAGGATCTGGCGCCGGCCATCGACGAGGCCTTTCGGTATGACGACGAAGTCATGATCGAGAAATTCATCCCGGGCCGCGAGCTCACCGTGGGGATGCTGGGCGACGAAGCCTTGCCGGTAGGGGAGATCATCCCGAAGCACGAGATATACGACTACGAGTGCAAATATACGGCGGGGATGGCGGTGGAGGTCTTCCCCGCGGACATACCGGCCGCCGTGGCGGATGATGCCAAGCGTCAGGCGAAGGCGGCGTACCGTGCTCTCAAGCTTGGCGGGTGCCCGCGAGTCGACTTCCGCATGGCCGCAGACGGGTCACTCTACTGCCTCGAGGTGAACACGTTGCCCGGGATGACCGAGCTGAGTCTGATTCCGCAGGCCGCCGCCGCGGTGGGAATATCCTTTCCCGATTTTTGCGAGAGGATCGTGTTACTGGCCGCGGGCAAGTGAACAGCGCTGCGTGCTGCGTGCTGCGTGCTGCGTCCTGGCCGATTTGGGGACGAGCGCAGGTCAGGAACATGACCACGGGCATTTTTGTATAGAAGGCGGTATCAAGGGATGGGGCGGAGTGGCGATAGCGACTGAGTACCGGGAAGACGAACGGTTCAGGATCACACCAGCGGTCGCGTGGCTTCTGGCGATCAACGTCGGTGTGTTTTTCTTGCAGCTCACCATCTTCGGCGAACGCTACGTGTTCGGCGCGCTCGGCTTCGACAGCGTCGCGATGCCGGCCGGTTGGTGGACCATGGCGACATATATGTTCGTCCACGCCGGCCTCGCGCACCTCGCGTTCAACATGTTCGCGCTGTGGACGTTCGGCCCGCGAGTGGAATCCGAGTGGAGCACCCGTGGCTTCACCGCGTTCTACCTCTGGTGCGGATTAGGCGGCGCGCTCACGCACCTGATACTCGTCCGTAGCGGGGTCCTGGTTGGCGCGTCTGCAGCCGTGTACGGCGTCATGCTGGCTTTCGCGCTCCGCTGGCCGGACGAAGAAGTGTTCGTCTTCGGGATCATCCCGATGAAGACGAAGTGGTTCGTCGCCTGGATGGTGGTGGTCAACCTCCTGCTGGCGATGGCGTCGCAGCGCGGCGGCGCAGGCGGGTCGAGCATCGCCGCGATCGCGCACCTCGGCGGCTTGATCTTCGGCTGGGTGTACATCAAAGGACCTGGCTCGGGAGGGATTGAGCGCTTTCGCCGGCGGTTCGCGGCAGTCCCCGACGATCAGGACGAAATGCCGCGCGCCGTGCCAAGGCCGCAGCCGCGCACGCGCGAGAGCTCGGTCAGCCGCACGGACGCAGTCGTCGCGAAGAGCCTCGCCGTCACGCCCAAGCTCCTTCCTCCAGCTACCGACACGCGCAAACGTCGCGCGGAAGAGCTCAACCGCGTGCTGGACAAGATCTCGAAGTCCGGCGTCGCAAGCCTGAGTCCGGACGAGCGCACGATACTCGAGCGTTTTTCTCGCGAACTACGCGGGGGATAGATCTCCTGTCCGGTCGGCGTCGAGGTGGGCTGCCTTCGACACCTACGCTTTTCAAGGGGCTAGAGCCATAGAATTTGCTGGGACATGAAGATCCCTTGAAAAGCTAAGACGGTGTCTCGGGCAGCCTACCTCAACGCCTCCCTGCCAGTTGCGGACCAGCCGCGCAGACGCGAGACTCCGTTCTCATGCCGCGAGCTGAGCTGCTGGAGACGTTCGAGAATCCGCACCCCAAGCGGGATTACGAGATCTACATGGAGACGACGGAGTTCACGTCGCTCTGTCCGGTCGGCGGGATCGAGACCGATGCCGCCGAGCTGGAGCTGCTGCGGGGAGGCGCGCCCGATTTCGGAACCATCAAGATACGGTACGTCCCGGCTGCGGTGTGTGTCGAGCTCAAGAGCCTCAAGCTCTACCTCTGGAGCTTCAGGAACGATGGAATCTTCTACGAGCGCGCAGTCAATCGGATCCTGGACGACTTGGTCGAGCGGGTCCGCCCCAAATGGATGGAGGTCGTAGGCGACTTCAACGTGCGGGGCGGGATCAAGTCGGTCATTACGGCCACCCACGGAAAGCGATAGCGGCTCCTTCTTGCGCCAGGGCGGCGTCCGGCCGCACCTTCTCCGGAGATCGTGGCTTGCTGATCGAGCGATCAGGCCGCATATCGGTCACTCACGCTTTCCGGAGATCGTCATGGACTTGCTCACCTGGCTCATCGTGGGTCTTATCGCGGGCGTGCTCGCGTCTCTCGTGATGGGTGGTACCGGCTACGGCCTCATCGGCGACATCATCATCGGGATCGTCGGGGCATTCGTCGGTGGCTGGCTGTTTACGAAGCTCGGCGTCAACTCGCCCTTCGGAGGGATAGCCGGCGTCATCTTCGTTGCGTTCATTGGCGCGGTGGTGCTGCTGTTCCTCCTCAGACTCATCCGGCGGTCGACCACCAAGGTCTGAGCACCGCGGAAACAAGGCACCGAATACGGACTGATCCAACGCAGTCGGCCCGGTGGCGCGCGTGCTGAGCGTTAGGAGATTCGGAGCTGCCGTCGCCCTAGTGGCGGCGGCAGCCTTTGTTTCCGGGGCGTCGGTGCGGAACTCCGGAACGCAGTCGGTGTCCCGAAGTCCGGGGCACTATGCGTTCGTGAACGTGACGGTGATTCCGATGGATCGCACCGGTGTTCTCGAGGGCCAGACGGTACTGGTCAGCGACGGCAGGATCACGGGCATCGGTCCGACCTCGCGGTTTCCGGCGCGGAGCAGTGACGCGGTCATAGACGGGCGTGGGAAATTTCTCATCCCCGGTCTCGCGGAGATGCATGCGCACATTCCCGGCGCCAACGCGCCGGAGCAGCTCGTGCGCGACATCATGTTCCTGTACGTCGCCAACGGCGTTACCACTATCCGCGGAATGCTCGGCGCGCCGAACCAACTGGTACTGCGCGATCAGACGGCGCGCGGAGATGTGATCGGACCGGCGATACTCGTCGGCGCGCCATCGTTGAACGGACAGAGTGCGCCCACACCCGAGGCCGGGGCGCGACTGGTGCGGGAGCACAACGCCGCCGGTTACGATTTTCTGAAGTTGCACCCGGGACTCTCGCGTCCAGTTTACGACGCGCTCGTCGTGGCTGCTCGCGAAGAGGGAACCACTCTCGCGGGCCACATATCCGCCGCGGTTGGATTGGAGCGGACGCTGGAGGCGCGGCAGTCCACGATCGATCACCTGGACGGATATCTCGAGGCGTCGGTGCCGGATGCGATGCGCGCGCGGATGATGACGTGCCCAGTGCCATTCGCCGAGTGGGTGCCGTCGGTGGATTCCGCCAAGGTGCGGTATTGGGCCGGACGTACGCGTGAGGCCGGAACCTGGAACGTGCCGACGGCATTCCTCTGGGAGAGCTTTTACGCCGGAGCGTCACCGGAAGTGGCCGCGCAGCGACCCGAGATGCGATATGTCCCGGCGCAGATGGTTGGCGGCTGGATCCGCCAGAAGGTGAACATGACCCGGTCGCAGCAGGACGAGGGAGTGTCGACGCGTGCCGTCGCGCGATTCCTCGGGCTGAGGCGGCTGGCGCTGCGATCGCTGGCTGATTCGGGTGCCCTTCTGTTGATGGGTACGGATTCCCCGCAGATGTTCAACGTCCCCGGGTTCGCGCTGCATCGCGAGGTGGTGGTGCTGCAGGAAGCGGGGCTGACCCCGTTCCAGATACTTGCGAGCGGAACGCGGAACGTGGGACTGTATGCCGAGCGGGATCTGAAGCTGGACGGCCGCTTCGGGACAGTCGTCCCCGGCCAGCGCGCCGACTTGGCGCTGCTCGACGCCAATCCGCTGCTCGACGTGCGCAATCTCGCGCGGCGGTCGGGGGTGATGGTGCGGGGGCGCTGGATCCCGGCCGCGGAACTGGAGCAAGGCCTGGAGGAAATTGCGAGGCGCTACAGGCGCGACCAATAGGGTCAGGGACTTCTGATTTCGACCCTCGTCAGGACGCAGCTCCAGACGGTGCAGCTCGCTTTTTTCATGATCGCCATGGCGCTGATAGGGCTCAGCATTTTCCGGTTCAGGAAGACAGTTGAGTGAGCAAGGGGTATCAGAGCCGCTCATCTTGCGAGGAGGCCAATGAAGAATATCTCATTTGAATATCTGATGATTTCCGGCCTATCCGCGGCAGCTGCCGCTTTTTGCTTTTACATGGTGCGTCTTGCGCTCAACGAGCAGCAATCCAGCGAGGCGTGGCTCTTCGCGGCTTCGGGTCTTTTGTTCAGCGTCCTTCCCGCCTTATTGCTGATAAGGATACTCGCCTCAAAGTCCGAATTTTTTGCCCGGATCGAGAGAACGATCTCGCCTAAACGCGCAGAGGCTCAGGGTGTGAGATTTGTTCCGCACTGGATGATGATGATGGGCATGATCGTAGTCGCGCTGGTTGTTATCTCCGTTGCCATAAACGTGATAAGGAGTTTCTTCTAGGACTTTGACGGTGCCAATGGATATCCGGAACCGACTCGAGGCGGCACTCGGCCCCGCATACGCGATCGAGCGAGAGCTGACCGGTGGGGGCATGAGCCGCGTGTTCCTCGCCGAAGAAACAGCGCTCGGCCGGAAAGTCGTGGTGAAAGTACTCCCTCCGGAGCTTGCGGCCGGCGTGAACACCGAGCGCTTTCGACGCGAGATTCAATTCGTCGCACGGCTGCAGCACCCTCACATCGTGCCATTGCTCACCGCCGCCGAGGCCGACGGGCTGCTGTACTACACGATGCCATTCGTGGACGGCGAATCCCTGCGCAGCCAGCTTCGCCGCGACAAAACGCTGCCGCTCGGCGCGGCGGTACGGATTGCATGTGAGGCCGCCGACGCTCTTTCCTACGCGCACCGGCGAAACGTAGTCCACCGCGACATCAAGCCGGAGAACATCCTGCTTTCGGAGGACCACGCGCTCGTCGCTGACTTCGGCATCGCCCGCGCGCTAGGCGCGGCGGGCGCGGCGGGCGCGGCGGGCACGGCCGGGTCGGACCCCCTCACATCCACCGTCCTTGTCGTCGGCACGCCGGACTACATGAGTCCCGAGCAAGCTCTTGGAGAGGAGGTCGATGCGCGCACTGACATCTACAGTTTGGGATGTGTGGTGTACGAGATGCTTGCCGGCCGAGGACCATTCACCGGTCCGAACGCACGGGCGATTCTCGCCCAGCGGCTGATCTCACCGGCGCCGTCGTTGCGAACGGCTCGGTACGACGTGCCTGCAGCAGTGGAAGAGGCAGTGGCACGCGCGTTGGCAGCCGAACGCAGCGACCGTTTCGCAACCGTGCTCGAATTTCTCGAAGCGCTGCGCGCGGCACCCGGCTCCGAAGCGGCTCCCCGCGTGCCTGTCGCGGCCACGCGGACTGAGACGGACGCATCGTTGCCAGTGGGCACCGGTCCCGCCGCGGACGCTTCGGTTGCGCGCGCGCGTCCCGTCCCGACCAACCTGCCCCTTCCGCCGACTCCGCTCCTCGGCAGACAGCAGGAGGTCGCGGCATTGCGCGAGCTACTGCGCCGGGACGACGTTCACCTGGTGACTCTCACGGGAGCCGGCGGTGTCGGTAAGACCCGCCTCGCGGTCGAAGTGGCCCGGGAGTTGACGACTGATTTCCCCGACGGCGTGTTCCTGGTTGCACTCGCGGACGTAAGGGATCCGCGGAGACTGGGGTCCGCAATAGCGCAAACAGTTGGAATCAGGGAGACCGGAGTTCTACCGCCGATGGACGCTCTGCAAGCGGAACTGTCCGGCCGGAAGTTGCTTTTGCTGCTGGATAACTTCGAGCAACTGCTCGACGCCGCGCCGGAAATTGGCGCCCTGTTGGCTGGTGCGGCCGCGGTGAAGGTATTCGTCACCAGCCAGGCCCCACTACGCGTCCGCGCGGAGCATGAGTTTCCCGTACGTACTCTCCCGCTTCCGCGTCCCGATCAATTCCGATCGTCAGCGGAGCTGGCACTGTACGGAGCGGTTCAGCTTTTCGTCCAGCGCGCACGGAGCGCTAATCCGAAGTTTTCGCTGACCGACGAAAACGCGAAAACTATCGCCGAGATATGTGAGCGGCTGGATGGCCTGCCGCTGGCAATCGAGCTGGCGGCGGCTCGCGTCAAATTGCTCAGTCCCCAGGCCCTTCTAACGCGGCTGCGATCTAGCCTGCAGCTGCTCACCGGTGGAGCGCGCGATCTTCCGGTGCGGCAGCAAACAATGCGTGGCGCGATCGCCTGGAGCTACGAGCTGCTCGATCAGGGCGAGCGCGAACTCTTCGGTCGGCTGTCGGTGTTTGCGGCCGGCTGCACGATCGAGACTGCCAATGCGGTTTGCAGCACCGATGGCGCCGACGACCAGCGTGTCATCGACGGCATCGCATCCCTCGTCGACAAGAACCTGCTGGCGGCTGAGGAGCAGGCGAGTGGCGAGTCGCGCTTCACGATGCTGCACACCATTCACCAGTTCGGCGTGGAACGCCTAGCCGAGAGCAGCGAGGACAGCGCGGTACGCGAGCGGCACGCTCGTGCCTTTCTCGCGCTCGCGGTCGAGGCGGAGCCGCAGCTCGTCGGGGCGGACCAGGAGCTCTGGCTGGATCGGTTGGAGGCGGACCACGACAATCTTCGAGTTGCCCTCGAGTTCTTGACACGAAGCGGGGAGACGGACTCGGCGCTCCAGCTCGCCGGCGCGCTATGGCGATTCTGGAACATTCGCGGCTACCTCCGCGAAGGCCTCGAACGGCTCAGAACCGCGCTCGAGCCGATAGCGACTTCGACGGAGCAAGGCATGCGGACCAAGGCGTTGTATGCGGCCGGTGTTCTGGCGGATGCGCAGGGAGAATATGATGCAGGCCGCGAATTCTTCGAGCAGGCGCTGGCCATCTTCCGCGAGACCGGCGACGCGTGGGGAATAGCCAATTCGCTCAACAATCTCGGCGTGCTGGCGGTTCGTCGCCGGGAGTACGCGGCGGCGCGGTCTCTATATGAAGAGAGCCTATCGCTGTGGCGAGAGCTCAAGAACATGCCAGTTGTCGCGCTATCACTCGGCAATCTTGGAAATCTCGCAATGCTCGAAGGGACGTTGGACAGAGGGCGTTCGCTATACGAAGAAAGTCTGAGGGCATTCCAGGGGCTTGCGGACCGGCAGGGGATGGCGTTGGCGCTCAACCATCTCGGCGACGTGGCTCGGGCTCAGGGAGACAGCGACACGGCGAGCGGTTACTACGAGAAGAGTCTCGCAATGCTGCAGGAGATCGGGAATAAGTCGGGAGCGGGAAGTGTGATGCTAGATCTGGCGGACGTCGATCTCCAACGCAGTGATCCTCACGGCGCTGGAGCGAAGTTGGAAGAGGCTCTGGGCATCTTCGCCGCGCTTGGTGATCGACAGGCGATAGCGCGCGTCCTGGAGGGTTTCGCCGGGCTTGCGGCTGTTTGTGGCAATGCGGAACGGGCATTGGAGCTGGCCGGTGCTGCCGGGGCAATTCGGGAGGAACTGGGTGCGCCGTTGCCCGACGCCGAGCGAGCCCGCCTCGAGCGGCGGCTGGGTCCCGTCACGGACTCCCTCGGCGACGTCCGCGGCTCGGCCGCGATGTCCCGCGGGCGAGCCATGTCCATCGAGACGGCGATCAATCACGCTGTGGCGGAGCTGTAGACTACGCCTTGCTCCTGCTGTGAGTTTGGCGTACGATGATGTGGTCGGTTCGATCCCGGGTTTTTCTATCAGGAGTGTAGTGATGCCTCGGTACATAGTTTCCCGTACGCTGCCGCCACTCAGCTCGCAGGAGCTGAACACGGTCGGGAAGAACGTCGTTGCCGCGTGCGACCAGATTAGCGGGATGCGCTGGATCCGCAGTCATCTCACAGCGGACGGCAAGCACTCGTTCTGCGAGTTCGACGCCCCCAACGCTGAAGCGTGCCGACAGCACGCAAAGATCGCTGAGCTCCCCGTGGACGATGTCGTCGAAATAGGCGCGGAGATAGGACCCGAGCAGTTCCGCTGAGAGTTCGGCCGCCGCGGATCGTTTCGTCGCGGACCATCCCGGCGTTATCCGTTCCCGAAGGCGTCGGGCAGCCATCATCTTGTAGCGGTGCTCGGACCACCGAGCAGGAACTGCCGAACGAACTGGATCGTCGCGAAGAACTGGGCGTCGACGTTGTTTTTCTTGCGGAAGCCGTGGCCTTCGTCCATTCCGAGCAGATACCACACCGGGCCGCCGTTGCGCTTTGCGGCCGAGCACCCGTCTGACCGCCAAGCGGACACTTCTATTTCAATCCTACAAGGTCGGGGCGTGGGTAGCGGTACGTACCAGTACCGGGGCGTGGGTAGTGGGTCCAAACTGACCCACTACCGACCAATAGAGCCGGTTGAAAGCGATGTGTGCCTCCGGTAGTTTGCGAGGCTGTCGCAGGTCGGGCCAGGTAGCTCAGTTGGTAGAGCAGCGGACTGAAAATCCGCGTGTCGGGGGTTCGATTCCCTCCCTGGCCACTCAATCGGTGAGGGCCTACTCACGTGCGCTCCTATTCCCAGAAATGGGCCGATCCCCAACTTGCGTGGAAAGAGTCGCCGAGGCGGGCAGCTCGCACTGGCGGCAGCACGAATGTCGTGATTCGGTTGGCGACCGCCTCGAGCTCTTTAGGCGCGTCTTGGAGGCGCCCTCGGTTCAGGAATGCGCGCCACTGGGTCTGCTTGTCAGAGTCACGAACGAACGCCTCGCTGAGTCCCAGTGGTCGCTCATCGGGAAGCGAAGTGCCGCGTCGGGTGAACGTAGCACCGATTGCTTGAGCCAGCATCGGACCCTCGAAGACACGAGTCTCCGAAATTACCCATAGGTCGTAGAAGTCCTTCATGCGCGTATTCGCGATTCCAAGCGCGACTATCGCATGGAATTTCTCTGCGATCACCGTCTCGGCCGGGTAGACGCGCACGCGAGGCGCGGGGAAATCAAGCAGCGTAGGGAAGGCAGTCACTTGCGGTGTCGGCGTAACGGTGTCGCCAAAGCCCACATCGATTTGCAGTGGGATTCGCGCATTCCCGAGCATCGCGAGTAGTGTGACGCGCACGCCTCCGTACTCTTGCCGGTCGCGGATGGGCGCGGCCAGCACGGTGTCCGAGAGGAAGTTCAGTCCATCGGGCTCGACGTCGATCTGGCACACGGATCGGAATGCTGCCGCAACCCCTTGTGGCGACGCATCCCTGTAACCCAGGAAGTCCACGTCGCGCGTCGGCCGGTGCGGCGCGCCTTCCCACACGTAGAACAGGACGGCGCCCTTGAGAACGAAGCGTTCACTAATAGAAGTACGGCTCATGCGGTAGAGTAGGCGTTCGACGCCGTAGCGCGCGAGCACGAGTTGAAATTCCTCGCCGCGCGCCTTCGCGATGTTGAAGAGCCGGTGGCGAACGGATGCCGCGAGATCGGTCGGTTGCTTGCCGCTGCTCATCAGAGTGATCCGCTCACACGGAGGCCTCGAGATACGGGCGCATCACATTAGTCACGCGGCAAACCGCCGCGAATCGCCACAGGTTGTCAACCGATCCGCGCCTCATGCGCAGGTAGTCTCGCAGTGCCTCGAGCGCGACATCGAGCCCGATTTTCCGGCGGTACTTGAAGCAGTCCGCGACGGTCTTTGCGGGGCAATAGATGCGCACGCGTATGCCATCGATGCGGTGCTCCTCGATCCCCGCGCTGAGGGCCTCGCCCGAGAAGCGCACGATGTGCAGCGGCAGTTCGGGCGCATGTGGGGCGCGTGCTTTCCGATCGATCGCGAGCCAGACGTCGGCAGGATTTTGCGTAGTGAGCTCGTGAAAGCGAAGGGCAGAGACGAGGCACACCACGCCGTGCGGGATGCGTGCACTGGCGGCAGCGAGCGTCTCGCGCTCACTCAGATCCGCGCCGGCGGTGATGTACAGTCCCCGGCCTCGTCGTTCGAGCTTTCCTTCAGCGTAGAGGCGGCGGAGGATCTCTCGCGAGAGTCCATGTTTGGTGAGGTCCCGGGGTCGGAGGATGCCAGTGCGACGGGCGAGTGCCAGGATTTGATCCTTTTCGCTAAGCCTACGACGCGGCCTGTGCCTATTTGTCGGCATATATAAATATAAGCCTACATTCAGTCACAACCAACCTCGGTTCTTAAAAGGAGGGGGCTTCCAGGATCACCCGCGCCAATCTACCAGGCGTGTAGTTGACAAGGATGAGGCGACGGTACCGGGGCTTCGACGGGGCGAGCTGCGGCGACCCGCGTGAGCGCGAATGTGCGTCCAACAGCAGTCGATCCCGCACCCATCACGGTGCGGCCGCTGTCCCCGGAGTCGTCTGCCGGCAGGGCGCTACCCGCCGGCGCGGTGCGTGTGACCCTGCGCGGGCGGCCCCCGGGAGCCTGACGGCTTGCTATAGGGGAGGGGGGTATATAGCTTTAATAGCATGACGACTAGCGAGTGGGTGGTCATTGCTGCCGGCCTGACCGGGATCGCATGGGTCAACTGGTATTTCTTCGTGGCCGGCCGTCGCGCGGCGCCGGTGCAAGGCTCGGAGGTCGTGATAATCGTGGATGGCGGGTACTCGCCGGCGACGATTCGCGCGCGAGCCGGCGTGCCGTTGCGGCTGGTGTTCGACCGCAAGGACAACGCGAGCTGCTCGGACGAAGTCGTGTTTCCGGATTTCGGCGTCCGGAAGTTCCTTCCTACCGGCGAGCAGACCACGATCGAGATCACGCCTCCCAAGGCGGGGCGCTACGACTTCATGTGCGGGATGAGCATGCACCGTGGAGCCCTGATCGCCGAATGACTCACACGAAGGTCCGTATCCCGGTCACGGGAATGCATTGCGCCGCGTGCCAGTCGCGCGTGCAGTCGACGCTGCAAAAACAGCCCGGCGTCGAGGACGCGGCCGTCAATCTCATGATGGGGAGCGCGACCGTTACGTACGATCCCGCGGAAACGACACCGGAACGGTTGGTCGACGCGGTACGGGAGACCGGATACGGCGCCGAGCTGGCTGCGCAGGACACGACTGCGTTCGAGGAGCAGGAGGCGAGGGACCGCGCGCAGGCGGAAGAGTTCGCCGATCTGCGGCGCAAGGCGATCGCGAGCGGAATTGCCGGCGTGATCGCAATGGTCCTGTCGATGCCGCTCATGGCGGCCGCCGCCGATCAGGCGCACGGGCCGGCGGCCGATCCGTTCATGCGCTGGACCATGACCACGCTCACGCCGTGGCTGCAATCGGTCGCGCCCTGGCTGTACTCGATTCCCGTGCAAGCGCTCTCCTACGGTTTGCTGCTGCTCACTATCGCGGTGATGTTGTGGGCTGGCCGTCACTTCTACACGCGCGCGTGGTCGGCTTTTCGTCACCACTCGGCGGATATGAACACGCTCATAGCCGTCGGAACCGGTGCGGCCTTTCTGTATTCGGTGCTGGCGACCGTGTGGCCGGACTTCTTTCTGAGCCGCGGAATAGCCCCGGACGTGTACTACGAGGCGGTGATCATCATCATCGCGCTCATTCTCGCGGGGAACGCGCTGGAGTCGCGAGCCAAGAAGCAGACGGCAGCAGCGTTGAGGGGACTCGCGAACCTCCGACCGAAGACGGCGCGAGTGCTGCGCGACGGGGAGGAGGTGGACCTCGCGGTGGAGAGCGTGGTGCAAGGCGACACCGTGCTGCTGCGTCCCGGCGAGCGGGTTTCCGTCGACGGCGAAGTGATCTCCGGCGAGAGCGCGATCGACGAATCGATGTTGACGGGAGAATCGCTCGCGGCAGCGAAGAAGGCGGGCGATCGCGTCATCGGAGGCACGGTCAATCTCACCGGCTCCGTGCGGTATCGGGCGACGACGCTCGGCTCCGACAGCGTGCTCGCGCAGATCGTCAAGCTCATGCGCGACGCGCAGGGATCACGCGCCCCGATCCAGCGCATGGCGGACAGGATCAGCGGGATCTTCGTGCCGGTAGTCATATCGATCGCGATCGTGACGTTCGTCGCCTGGTTCGTCACCGCGGACACCGCGCCCGCGGTACGGGCCTTCGCGGCCGCAGTAGCCGTGCTGATCATCGCGTGTCCGTGCGCGATGGGACTCGCCGTCCCCACGGCGGTCATGGTATCGACCGGCAAGGGCGCCGAGCTCGGCGTTTTGATCAAGGGAGGTGAGGCACTGCAGCGCGCGGGCGATCTCACGACGGTCGCGATGGACAAGACTGGGACGGTGACGGAAGGGAGGCCGACGGTGACCGACGTGGTCCTCGCGCCGGGCGGACCGGTGCAGGACGAAGCGCGCCTGCTTCATCTCGCCGCGTCGCTGGAAGGATCCAGCGAGCACCCTCTGGCCGATGCGGTAGTCCGCTACGCCGAAGAACGTGGCATCCGGCGGGCGACGGTCGAATCGTTCGCGACGGTGACGGGAAAGGGATTGTCGGGCGTCGTGGATGGAATGAAAGTCGCGGCGGGGAATGAGGCGATGCTGGTCGAGGCCGGCGCGGATGCCGCATCTCTGCGGGCAGATGCCGAGCGGTTGTCCGGCGACGGGAAGACGCCCGTGTATGTCGCCGTCGACGGCAAGGTCGCGGGGCTGCTCGCGATCGCGGATCCCATCAGAGGCACGTCCCGGAACGCGATCGCTCAACTGCGCCGGCTGGGGCTGGATGTCGTGCTGCTCACCGGTGACAACGAGCGAACGGCGAACGCCATCGCGCGGGAAGCCGGGATCAGTCGCGTGGTCGCCGGCGTCCTTCCCGAGGGGAAAGTCGCCGAGCTCAAGCGGTTGCAGGGGGAAGGGAAGGTCGTCGCCATGGTCGGCGACGGCATCAACGACGCACCCGCGCTCGCGCAGGCGGACATCGGCATGGCCGTCGGCACCGGAACGGACATCGCCGCCGAGGCGGCCGACGTCGTGCTCATGCGCGGCGACCTCGGCAGCGTGGTGCAGGCCGTCCGGCTCTCGCGGCGCACGATGCGAACGATGAAGCAGAATCTCTTCTGGGCTTTCATCTACAACGTCATCGGAATTCCAATCGCCGCGGGCGCGCTGTACCCGATGCTCGGACTGCTGTTGAGCCCGATACTCGCCAGTCTCGCGATGGCGTTCAGCTCGGTGAGCGTGGTGGCGAACAGTCTTCGCCTCCGGAGCTTTCGCGCAGCCGGAGTGAGCGCATGAGCCCCGTGAAGAGAGGGCGAGGCGCGGAGGCAGAAGCTGCATGCGGCTGCGGAATGGACGACCGCGGAGGAACGGGAAGAAAGGCGGTGGCGGTCGATCCCGACGCCAAGAGCCGGAATCTCAAGCGGCTGCGCCGAATCGAGGGGCAGGTGCGGGGACTGCATAAGATGATCGAGGAGGACCGTTACTGCGCCGACATCATGACGCAGATCTCGTCGGTGAACGAAGCACTTCGCGGAGTCGGCCGCGAGCTGATGCGCAATCATTTGAAACATTGCGCCACTTCCGCCATACAGGCTGGCGAGAACGAAGCAGAAGCCATGTACGACGAGCTTCTCGACCTCATGCAAAGGTTCAACAGGTAGGCTTTCCGGCGGCGGCCGGCGTGATCGTCAGCGCGCGGTACAACCTGCTGTTCCAGCGCACACTGATGGACTACTATATCGGCGTCCCTAACCCGGAGACGATCAAATAGGACACGCCCGGGATGAGTCGCGCACGCTGTCGCTCCGCGATCTCGTCCTCTTCTACATAGTCGCGGTCTTCAATCTGCGCTGGCTCCCGGTCGCGGCAGCGGCCGGCGCCGGCGCGATCATCATATGGCTCATCGCCTGCGTGACGCTGTTCGTGCCGCTGGCTCTCTGCGTCGTCGAGCTCTCGTCGCGGTATCCCGAGGAAGGGGGCATGTATGTCTGGAGCCGCCGCGCATTCGGCGACTTCGCCGGATTCATGACCGGATGGACGTACTGGATGTCGAACATCCCCTACTTCCCCGGCGTGCTGTACTTCGCCGCGGGCAACGCCCTGTTCGTCGTGGGCGCGGAGAACGGGCCGCTGGCCCGCAGCCCGGCATATTTCATCACGGCCGCCACGATCGGGCTCGCGATCGCGGTGCTTCCGAATATTGCCGGCCTGCGCGTGGGAAAGTGGATTCAGAACGCCGGCGCAGTCGGGGTCTGGATTCCCGCTCTTCTATTGATCGCGCTCGGCGCCGTGGCATTCGCGAGATATGGGAGCGCGACGGATTTCAGGTTACCGGCTTCCGCACCGGAGCTCGGTCTCAAGGACGTTCTGTTCTGGTCCACCATTGCCTTCGCGTTCGGTGGAGTCGAGACCGCATCGCTGATGGCGAAGTCGGTCAGCGACCCGAGGCGGACAATCCCCAAGGCGATAGTCATCGCCGGAATCGTCATCGCAAGCCTCTATGTGCTCGGCACGTTGGCAATTCTGGCAGTGATACCGGCCGAGGACGTCGGGGGGATTCCGGGGATCATGCAGGCGATCACGCGCGTGACCGAACGCATGGGAGTTCCACGGATCGCTCCCGTCGCCGCCATTCTCATCACCGTTGGTGCGATCGGAGCGGTGGGCGCATGGCTGACGGCGGTAGCGCGGCTGCCGTACGTCGCCGGCCTGGAAGGACGTCTGCCCGCGGGGTTCGGCAGAATCCACCCCCGGTACGGTACACCCCACATCGCGATGCTGGTGCAAGCGGCCATAACCGTTGTGCTGATCGTTGTCGGTCAGGCAGGCACGGACATCCGCGGCGCGTACAACGTGATGATCAGCATGTCCATCATCGCCTACTTCATTCCATTCCTACTGATGTTCGGCGCGATGATTCGGTTGCGGAGCCAGCCTTCGGCCGAGGGCACCTTCCGCATTCCCGGAGGAAACGGTGCAGCGCTCGCCGTGGCGGTTCTCGGTTTCACGACGACTCTCATTGCCCTCGTGCTCGCGTTCATTCCGGCGGCGGACGAAGCGAACAAGCCGCTAGCGTTCGGCAAGGTCGTCGGCCTCACGGCGGTACTATTGTTTGCCGGCGCGGCGATCTATGCGCGGAGCGAGCGCGCACGTCGAAGTTCCGCGGGCCGCGGGATACTTTAGGACATGGCTCCGATCCCGATCGAGATCCACGCCGACATCGCCAGGGCGTCGACTCTGCCGGCCGACGTGTATCACGCCCGCGAGTACTACGACTTGCAGAAGGACCGCGTGTTCGCGCGTACCTGGCACGCGCTCCCCGACGTGGCCCGCGCGCGCGCACCGGGCCACGTGCTTCCGTTCACGCTGCTCGAAGGGTGCCTGGACGAGCCGCTCGTGTTCACCCGTGACGGGAGCGGCGCGCCGCACTGCCTGTCGAACGTGTGTACGCACCGCGGTGCGCTGGTCGTGGAAGGCGAAGGCCACCTGAAGGCCCTCCGGTGCAGATATCACGGGCGACGGTTCGCGCTAGACGGGTCATTCACTTCAATGCCGGAGTTCGACGGAGTGGAGGGATTCCCGTCGGCGAATGACAGCTTGCCGGCGCTGCCGCTCGAGCAGTGGGGGCCGCTCGCGTTCACGGCGGTCGATCCGGCGATGAGCTTCGACGAGTGGATACGCCCGGTGCGAGCGCGCACCGACTGGATGCCACTCGACGCATTCGTCCACGACGCCGCGAGCTCACGCGATTACGTGATCGACGCCAACTGGGCGCTGTACGTAGACAACTACTCGGAAGAATTTCACATTCCTTATGTGCACGCCGGCCTGTCGGATCAGCTCGACTACGGCGCATACCGTACGGAGGTCTTCGAGTACGGCAGCCTGCAGCTCGGGTTCGCCAAGCCGGGTGAAACCGTTTTCGACCTGCCGCGCGGCC